>CAYLJQ010000667.1:0-4137 GCA_964383955.1 uncultured Heliomicrobium sp.
CGGATCTCGCGGCGGCGTACTGGCGCTGGGAGTAGAACTCTTGGCGATGATGTTGATCGCAGTCTGGGCGCAGCGGCAAGGCTTACAGGCTGAATTCAGCTTGGCCGGAAACAAACTGATTGCCGGCGGCGCGCTGGCGGCAATGCTGTTATTGGTGTTGTGGATCGGCTACGAACCGCTAAGTCAACGCTTCAGTTTGTTGCGACAAGGTTCCAGCGAGTATTCCCTGGTGACGCGAACCGAATACTGGCGCGGAGCCTGGAAAATGATTCAGGCTCATCCGGTTGCGGGCGTGGGCCTTGGCGCTTTTCCCACGGCGTATCCGGCGTATGGCCGTTCCTCTGTGAAAAACGAACGGCTGGAACACACGCACAATGATTACCTGCAATTGCTGACCGATGCTGGTTTGATCGGCGGATTGATCGGCATTTGGTTTTTGGCTGAACTTGTTCGCCTTGCTCGCCGACAGTTTCGGCAGCTCAAACAAATGCGCACGCAAGAGCGCGCGTTGATACTTGGGGGATATGTTGCCGTCCTTGGCATTGCTGTTCACAGCTTCCTGGACTTCAACTTGCAGATCGCTGCTAATGCATTACTATTCCTGCTTGTTTTAGCGATGACTGTCTCACCCATAAGCCCGAAAGAAGAAATTTGACGATGAAAGTTCCTTTGCTTGATTTGGTCGCGCAGCACCAAGCCATTCGCGATGAAGTGATGGCCGAAGTGACGCGCGTGTTTGATACCCAACAATTCATTATGAGCGCCGACGTCGCCGCTTTTGAGCGGGAAGTCGCCGAATACTGTCAGGTCAAACATGCCATCGGCTGCGCTTCGGGATCGGACGCGTTGTTGATGGCGTTGATGGCCCTGGGCATTGGTGAAGGCGATGAAGTCATCACCACAGCGTACACGTTTTTTGCGACAGCCAGCGCAATCACGCGGCTTGGCGCTCGGCCCGTTTTCGTGGACATCGTGTACGACGATTTCAACCTGAATGTGGAACTGATCGAACGGGCAATTACTGCGAAAACAAAAGCGATTTTGCCGGTTCACCTATACGGGCAATGTGCGCGGATGGACGCGATTCTGGAAATTGCCGCGAAACACAATCTGCCTGTAATCGAAGACGCTGCCCAGGCCATCGGCTCGGACTTTCAGGGACGCCGCGCGGGTTCGATGGGAGCGATTGGCTGTTTCAGCTTTTTCCCGTCAAAGAATCTTGGCGGAGCAGGCGATGGCGGATTGATGGTAACGAATGACGATGAACTGGCGGCGAAGCTCCGCATTCTGCGCGTTCACGGGATGGAGCCGAAGTATTACCACCAGATTGTCGGAATTTGCAGCCGTCTGGACGGATTGCAAGCCGCCGTGCTGCGCGTGAAACTTCGTCATCTGGACCAATGGACCGAACGCCGCCGCGCAAATGCCGCGCGCTACGGTGAATTGTTTACGGCTGCCGGGCTGACAGAAATTGTCGCGCCGAAAGTGCACACAGATGGCCGCCACATTTTTCATCAGTACACCGTTCGCTGCCAGCGCCGCGACGAACTGAAAGCGCATCTGCAAGCCGCTGGCGTAGGCTCGGAAGTCTACTACCCTGTGCCGCTGCATCTGCAACAGTGTTTTGAGTTTCTGGGGTACAAGCACGGTGATTTGCCGAATACTGAACAAGCCATGCTGGAATGCCTGTCGCTGCCGATTTATCCCGAACTGACTGCCCAGCAGCAGCAATACGTGGTCGAAAAGATCACGGAATTTTACAGGGCTTGAGGAAAAGATGGCTTCGATGTACGGCAGCTTGGCCGCAATGTTCAAAGGCGCTTTTGGGTTGGCCGGGCTGGATGTTTCAAAAGCGAGTCGGAACCCGGGCCATACCTTGTTGGGATTGCGGCAGTTGCCGATTCGCACAATTCTGGACATTGGGGCGAATACAGGTCAATTTGCTGCTCACATCAATCGAATTTTCCCACAAGCAAAAATCTTTTGTTTTGAACCTCTGACTGAAGCCTTTGCCGAATTGGAGCGCTGGGCTGGCACGCAGTCTGGGCGGGTGCAAGCTTTCAACCTTGCACTGGGTGACAAAGAAGGCAGCGCCACCATGTTTCGCCATGTTGAACACAGTCCTTCGTCCTCACTGTTACAAACGACGGAAGTTTGCAATCAGCTTTATCCCCAAACCCAATCGCAGGATTCGGTGACGGTGAAATTGACGACGCTGGATGCGGCGCTGGGCGACCAACTGTTGCAGCCGGAAATTTTGATCAAGCTGGATACCCAAGGATACGAGCGACAGGTCATCCGCGGTGCGGCAAACTCCCTGAAACAAGCCAGGGCCTGTATTGTCGAAATCAACCTGTTTAAGCTTTATGACCAACAACCGTCGTTTATCGAACTGGCTTTGTTGCTGAATGAGCACGGTTACGAGTACGCCGGAAACCTGGAGCAGACGTATTCGGTTACCGGTGAAGTGGTTTACATTGACGCGGTGTTCTTGAAATAGCTGAAAAGTGGACATGGAATTATCACAGGCGAATGACAGATATGCGCGATTGGCTGAACGGTTGACTGCCGCTGCGACTGCTATGGCGGCTGGACGCGTGTCGCGCACCTTGAGCCGTCCACGGAAGATGATTTTTCCGAAGCTGATGCAATGGACCGGCGGCACAACGGAAGTTTCGGCCATGACGTTTTGGGGAGAGCCGATCCTGGTGGTACTGCCGGAACTGATTTCCATGACCATCTGGCGCTACGGTTTTTTTGAAGAAGACGTTTGCCGCTTTATGCTTCGCGTGTTGCGACCGGGAATGAATTTTGTGGACATTGGCGCGCATTTCGGATTTTTCACACGGCTTGGTTCGGAACTGGTTGGCGACGAAGGACGGGTTTTGTCCTTTGAACCTACGCCGGACACTTTCGGTCAATTAATGCGAAACACTGTCGGCAACGAAAATGTTTTGCTTCAAAACTGCGCCGCATTCAGCAGCGAAACGCAATTGACGCTGCGCGATTTCGGGTTGCAATACTCTGCGTTTAATTCTGCTTTTGGCATGCGCGAAAGCGAAACCCAGAACCGCATGGGCAAGGAGTTTCAGGCGCGCGCGCGCAAAGCCGATGACGTCATTCTTGAAAGCGGACTGAAGGCCGTGCATTTGGTCAAGATTGACGCCGAAAGTTCAGAGCTTCATGTCTTGCAGGGATTGGAACAGACGATCCGCCGCGACCATCCGCGCATCATTTTAGAAACCGGGGATTTCGGCTTGAAAGGCGTTCCGAAAACTGCCGACCTGATCGGCTGGTTGAGTGATTTCGGCTACCAGCCGTTTGAAATCGGACGCGACAATGTATTGCGCCCGGCAGTTTCCCGGAAATTCGATTTTGTCGGCAGCAATCTGCTTTTCAGCGCAACCGATGAGAGCCTGGAGGGCTGATGGCCCAGCGGCGTTTGTTCATCAATGCCGGGATGTCAGTTGTGCAGGTTTTGGTGCTGAGTGTTTTACTTTGGCTGCTGTACAGATTTCTGCTGCAAGCCGTTGGCATTGAAATGTTAGGTGTGTGGTCTTTGACATTGGCGGCGGCGGTTGCCGCCCGCGCGGGTGACTTGGGGTTTTCGGCCAGCGTTGTGAAATACGTTGCGGCGCATCTGGCTCGTGGCGACGAAGCGCGAGCAGCCCACGTGGTTGAAACCGCCGCAATTTCAGCAGGCGCGTTAACGGCGCTGATTTCAATGGCGGCGTATCCGTTGCTCCAATGGGGGCTGGCGCAATTGTTGCACGGTGAAGCCCTGGCGGCGGCGAGGCAGTTGCTGCCTTATGCGCTGGCTTACTTATGCCTGAGCTCGGTAGCCGGCGTTTTTCAATCCGCTCTCGACGGTTGCCAGCGCATCGCCATCCGCAGTCTGCTGGTTGTCACAGGCGAAGCCTTTCATCTGGCGCTGTGTTACTGGTTGGTGACGGGCCATGGTTTGATCGGATTGGGTTATGCGCGCGTCGTGCAAACCGCACTTTTTCTGGCAATCAATTGGGTCTTGTTGCGGCGGATTTTACCCCGGCTGGATTGGTTGCCGATTCGCTGGCGGCTAGAAGCCTTCCGGGAAATGATGGTGTACGGCTTGAACGCGCAGATCGTCTGGCTGGTCAG
>CAYLJQ010000668.1:0-4131 GCA_964383955.1 uncultured Heliomicrobium sp.
CAGCGGCATTGCTTCCATGTGCGAAGGGTAAACACAAATCGAAGCGCGTGCCATCATTCCGGGCAATTCGGAATGCGCAATCATTCCGTGAAAGACAATCCGGTCGGACTGTTCTGCCGGAATCATCCGGCGGAGCTTTTCAATGAAAGATTCGCCTGTGGCCGGATCGTGCCAATCTCTTCCAGCAATCCACAAACGGGCATTTGGCACTGCTGCCAGAATCTGGGGCATGGCTTGGACAAGCTGGCGCACTCCTTTTTTTTCACAAACCGTTCCGGCAAAAAGGATCAAACCATCTTCTTCAAGGTTGGCAGGTTGTGGCGAAAAGCGCGCTGTGTCCACAGGGTTTGGCAGAATGGTGATCGGTCGGTCGCCAAGCTGCAAAAGCTGGCGCGTTGTTTCGCCCACATACTGGCTGACAGCGCAAAGGTGATCAGCGCGCGAAAACGAACGCCGTTCCAGCCAACTGCGCCATTGTTTTGGCTTGGTGCCCAGCGTGGAGGCAAAAAATTGATGGCCGCCGTTCATGCGAATTACTTTGGCGGCGGGAAAGTTTGCCGGAATCATGGCCAGGCTCAACTCCGGCCCTTCCACAACATCAATCGCATCCTGCCTGTGCAGATAGCGCAAAACGTAACGTAGCTTGGCGCCGTTCAGCAGAAAGCCCGTGCCTGGCAATTTGGCATGCGGCACGCGGACAACGCGAACGCCTTCGTCACGTTCATCAAGGATTTTTTCGCAATCGTAAAGCCCTATGACCGTCACTTTATGGCCGCAACTCACCAAAGCCCGCGACAGGGTTTGCGTAAAACTGCCTACGCCACCGTGCCGGCCAGGAGGATATTCATTGCAGAGGAAACAAATATGCATCAGTGGATTTTTGGAGTGCTGTGCCCTTGGCATAGCTTTGGGAGTACTTTGGGGTTATCGCATCTTACGATTCTGACAAAGCCCACCTGGAGAATTCGACGATCAAAGCGACGCTGAAGGCGTCGCACTCCAAATTTGCCGTAGTGTTTCGACGATCTTTTGGCTGGCTTGTCCGATGGGCAATGCGACTTCCAGTTCCACCAGCCGGCTTCGCGCATCGCGATCAAGGGCAGGGTTTTCAAGATAAGCGTTGACGTGTTCCGCCAGTTCTTCGCTGGAACGCGCAAAACGCGCAGCCCCGATTTCGACAATCGGACGATAATGGTCAAAACGGTAGTAATACTCCCAGAGCGGTTTGCCGTGCGGAGGCGGGTCGGCCACATCGAATGCGATATTGACGACCGGGCGGTCGTGAATCGCAAAATCCAGTGTCATCGTTGAAGCCAAATTGACGTTCAAATCGGCGTGGCGCGTCAGGTTCGCCAGAAACTGCACATCGTCCCGCGAAGGAATGACGCTGGCCCAGTTGCCGGGTTCGGCGTGAATCCAGTAAGGCGCGGCATAAATCAGTTCCGGGTAATCGCGCCGCACTTCGTTGTAACGAATGCCGTCGTCCACCGGCGCAGGCCGCAGCAAAACCTGCGGATTGTTTTTGATCTTTCCGCCGCGAATCAATTCCATCAGCGCCCGAATATGAAGATGATCTTCCGGCGCGGTTCCCGTATCGCCGCCTGAATAACAAATCAATGGCCGCGACAGGTCGGCTCCGACACGCGCAAAAAATTCTTCGCGCGACCAGTGAAGCTCCGACGCCGCGTAAGGATCAAATTGCGGCGTGCCGACAACATGAACTCTGTCCGGCGTCACGTCCGGGTAATAACGCAGCAGTTCGCTGCGCATCAGCTCGCTCCACACCAGAAAGTGATCAAACGGAGCGGCAATGCGGCCTTTGCTGGTCAGGTTATCCCAACTGAAGATAAACGTTGCCGTCGGAATGCCCAGGCTTTTCGCCGCCAGCGTCGCGGGCAGCACTTCTGGCGGACGTTGATGCGAACAGAACACCACAGATGGTTTTGTTTGCTTGAACAGGCGGCGGTAATGTTCGACTTCCGGCAACCGCGTGACAACGCTGGTTTGCCAGCCGTCCAGCATTCGAATGCCCGCTTGCGAAGCCGTCAAATGTCCCACGAATCGAGCCGTTCGTTGGATGGTTTGTCTGCGCCATGAGCCTGTGATGGGTTTCCGGCGGTTGTTTTGCATCGAAAACGTGTCGGCCCATTGCATATGCGCGTAAGCCAACGCGTAGCGCAAAATCATTGAAACCGGCGTTTCCTTGTAAGGCGTCAATCGTTCCCAGTTCAAATTTTGGCCAAAGCCGTTTCGGTAATCAGGAAGCAGATTTTCCGGAATCGAATGCAGCACGTGGCAATTGGCCACCAGGCTCGCCTGTCTCAGAAAATCGCCAATCACAAAATTGCGAACGCCGACTCCGTCCGGAATCAGCAAAGTAATATTCACCGTTGATCTTCCAAAATTTATTGGGGCAGATAGGCCATCTGCCGGCAGTAAAAATCTTTCAATTGCGCCAGGATTTTGTCGTGGTGGTAATGCTGCTCGCCAAAAGCGCGGGCCGCGGTTCCCATTTTTGAGCGCAATGCCGGGTCACGAAGCAGCTTCAAGATCGGACCGACAAAAGCATCTTCCAGATTCGGGTCCGGCACATACATGACTGTGTCTTCGGTATAAAGCTCGCGCAAGATTGGAATGTCCGATGCCGCGCAAGCCAGGCCGCAGGCCATTCCTTCCAGCAACGAAAGGCCAAATCCTTCGCCGGTAAACAGGGTCGGGAACACATACACATCCGAAGCCTGGTAACACGTTGGAGTTTCTTCAGGCGCAACCCTTCCTTGCAATCGCACGTTGTTGGTCAGTCCCAGACTGGCTGTCAGGTCGCGCAAATAGTTGATGTAACTTTGCTCTCCGCCACCGGCAATCCACAAAATGACGTTCGGAAATTCCGCCACAATTTTTTGCCAGCATTGCAGCACGACGTGCGCGCCTTTTTTAGGAACCAGCCGGCTCAGCCACAGCACAACCGGAGCATCGGGCGGCAATTGCCACTTTTTCCGCAGTTCCTGCTTTTTGTCATTCGTCACCGGATGAAAGCTGTCCATATCAATCCAATTGGGAATGACGTTGACCAGCGGCTCGTATCCGCTGACGCGCTGACGGTCAAACTGGTAACAAGCCAGTGTGGATGTCCAAACGGTGTCAAAAGAGCTTAGGCTGTAAATCTGCCCGCCAAGAGCTGCTGGCAAGTGATAGGAAAGTCCCTGTTGGTTCAGTATCAAGCGGCAAGGCCAGTCTATTTTTTTCCGCAGCAGTTTCCCGAATTTGTAGTTGTCATAACACACAACCACTTTGGGCTTTAGGCGTGGCAGCGTTTCCTGAATTTGCCACAGGTAAATCAGGCTTTCCTGCCCTGAAATGCCATTGAAACGATTGCCGCGCATTCGCTCCGGCATTTTGAGCAGGAGCTTTTTCGTAGCGGGCAACCCATCGCCGTTGACCAAAATGGTTTGTTCGTCGGTTTGTGCGTTGACTGGAATCGGCTGGTCCCAGTAGCTGATGGCCGCCTGGCGCAAGCCTTTGATTTTCTCCATCTGCATGCCGACAAGCCGGTTGAAAGAGCCGGGTGCAAACGGAGGCTTTGAAGTGAGATGAACTATGTCTGTTTGGTGCATGTTCAAACTTTGGAGTGCGACGGCTCTGGCGTCGCTATGGAAGTCATTTTGGTTGGTAAGCCTTCAGTGATGAACTCGAAATTCGCGCATCTGGTTTTCTTCCGGGCCTCAGCGAATACAAGGCTACCAAAGCTGCGCCAGAACCGCAGCACTCCAAAACTTTATCTGTTTGCAGGCTGTTTCAATTCAACGGACCAGCCGACTTCCGGGTGTAAAACTGCTGTGGCTGTGCTGCTGACGCCGGTGACGTCCAGCATCATTTTGTCCGAAACGTGGCGCGTGGAGCCGTATTCGCCCCAAAAGAAAATTTTGAAGTAGAGCGCATACAAACCAGGATTGAGCCAGAGCGGCGGAACTGTGACGGAAATGTCGTATTTGCCCGCAACCAGTGACCGCAGTCCCATCAGGTTGCTTTCTTCGCGCTGATGAAAAATGAAGCTGCCGCCGATGTCTTCCAGCATGCAGTACAGCGTGAAGCCACTAATCGGCTTGTCAATGTGCAGCGTCGTCGAAACCC
>CAYLJQ010000669.1:0-4122 GCA_964383955.1 uncultured Heliomicrobium sp.
CGCGCATGGTTTCCGCTGTATTCCACAAGAAAATCGAGGGCTTTCGGTTCGAAAACCTGATCCAACGTCCGATTGCCAAGCCGCTTATGCAGCACTTTGCGCATAGCTTCGATGCCCGATGGATAAATTTCGCGTGGCTTAGCCGGCACGGGCCGTTTTAGAACTTTGACCATTGGCAACACAAACGGATCGTGGCCATAACGCTGCAAAAGCTGAGGTCCGTCAGAAGACCTTACAAGCCTGAGCGGTATGGTAAAGATGGTGTGAATCTGCAAGCCGGTTAGCTGTGCAGACCGTTCTAAAAACAGTTCCCGATGTGAAGCGAGACCTCCTTCTACACCTTCAAACTTCTGCATCTTTTCCAGGTTATCGAATACCAGCAATATGTCCTGATATTTCTGCCTACCTGTAGCATCTTTTTCACGGATAACGGCAGCGCGCGCTTCTTCAAAAACCACATTGATTTCTTCCAGCATCCGTTTCGATTGTGGCCTCAGCTTATCGCGCACAGACTGCCTGGCTTCTGGGCTACGCTTTAAACGCTGCACTTCCAGTTTCAATCCCGGCAGGTCAATTCCACCCTTGGCAAGTTCAACATCACTGAGAAGAAAATTCTTGATCTCTTCAAAGCGCGTGCGAAAGTAAGTGTCTTTCAGGTCGTAGCCGATTTCTTCTCTAAGCGTGTCAGCAAGTTCCGTAACAATGGCCAGCAATATATCGGTCAACGTCACATCAAAATCGTCCAGATATTCTTGAGCATCAAGCAGAATTGTCAGGTACCCGGGCTGGAACGGTTCAGGCTTTTTGACCTCCGAACAGAGATGTCGCAACTCAGAAGATTTGCCGCAACCGATATGGCCAGTAAAAAGAAAGCAGAGATATTTACCTGGCGAACCCGACACTCCCGCCAAGTGCTTGCGAAATCGTTGGGCCAGCTTCGTTTGGCCTCTGGCTTCGCCACAATCAACATAAACATCCTGGGTTGCAGCTTCATTGGGATTAAAAGCGGCGTAAATGCTATTCAGCGCGTCGTCCATGACCTCGTTCCACCTTGAGTTGTTGTTTGATTTCGCGCAGAAGTTTAGCACGAGCAAGAATTTGCCAACAGAGAAAGCTGAAAAGGGTAAGCTGATGGCTCCATAGCCAGCCGCCTACCCTTTTCAATTTATATCTGCGAACTAACAAGGCTGACTTACTTGTCGCCTTTTGCCACTGCGTTTTTCTTCAGCGTCTCGCTGACGCGGTCGAAGTTGGTTTTGTAAACCTGCAAATTCGGATCGCCGGTTTGGGTGCCAACTTCGACGGCTTTTTCGTAGTTGGGTTTCGCCAGGTCCAGCTTCCCGTTCTTTTCATAAAACTCGGCCAGGCTGTCGTACACATTGGCCGATTGCGGGTAGTTTTTGACGTTGGTTTTGAAGACCGTTGCGGCTTCTTCCATTTTGCCCCAGCCCATCAATTGATATCCGAAAAGGTTCATCATCGTTTCCGGCGGCGGGATGGTGTAATTGAACTTTGCCGACAGTTTTTTGTAGTGCGTTTCCACCTGATTCAGGTTGGAGATGTCACCGGTAAGCTGCCAGCCTTCGAAAACTTTCCGCAATCCGTCGTAATGGCTTCGCAGAACGACAGAGCCGTGGTCTTCATCTTCCATCAGCGCCGAACCCCATGAAAATCCTTTGGGCGAATGTTTGGACAAAATCGCTTTGAAGCGTTCGAAGCCAACTTTGGTTTCGCCGCCTTCGTTGGCCAGCGTGACATACAGCGTGCGGTTGAGTTCTTTTCGATCTTTGAAAAAGGCTTCGGCTTTGCGCGAAACCAGATGATTGTCCCACTCCATGCTTGGGCTGACAGCAATGTAAGCGTTGAAGGCTTCAGGCCGCGTCAGGAACGCGTGCAACGCAAACAATCCGCCAAAGGAATGGCCGGCGAAGATGCGATACGGCTGAACGCGATAACTGCTTTCGATTTTTGGGATCACTTCGGTTTCAATGAACTTCAGGAACTTGTCGGCTCCGCCAGCGGTCGGAAATTCAATTGGCTGGCCTGCCTGATTTGGCAAAGTCGCTTTGGTCGGCGTCAAATCGCGCGTGCGGTCGGTGTTGGTGATGGCAACGATGATCAGGTCGTTCATTCGTCCGTTGCGCGTTAGAAATTCCACGGTCGCGATGGTGTGGCCAAGCTGCGCTGCCCCATCTGTCATATACAACACCGGATACTGTTGTTTGTTGCCGTCATATCCAGCCGGTGTGCGAACCAAAACAACACGATCTTCGCCAAGCACTTCAGATTTGATGCTCAGCTTGTTGATCGCCTGTTGATTCTGCCCAAACGCTGCCAAAGTCAGCGCAAACAGTAAAGACACCAAAAGAAATAAGCGTTTCATAGTTACCTCCAGGTTGAGTGAAATCAGGAATTGGTCGCGTCTGGTTTTCGTCTGAGATTCAGGCTGGAAGTATAGACGGCGGCGCGCTGGCCGGGTGGCGCGTTTTGCCGTTTGGAAATGAGTTTTACGAGAATTTACAATTCGCCTTCAAATTCAGCCAACATCACGCAGATTTGATCCAATACCGTCGTCACATCACGTCCGGGGCCGATGTAGTTGTTCCCCATCGAACTGATAATCACGACCTGACCGCGTTTAGTGGTCACGTAGCCTGACAGCGCGTTGACGTAACTAAGAGTACCGGTTTTGCCACGGAAGTTTCCCGCTGCGGCGGTGTCGCGCATACGGCGTTCCAGCGTGCCGTCAGTTCCGGCGATGACCAGCGATTCACGGAAAACGTTGGCGTGCGGATGCGTCAGCATGAATTCCAGCAAGCGCACAGTGCTGCGCGGCGTCACCAAATCCTGTCTGGCCATTCCGGAACCGTCCCGCAAACTCAAAGGGGTGACGTCAACTCCGGCTTTCTGCAAAAACTGCCGTCTAGCTTCGTTGCCACGCGCGAGCGTAGTTTTCGGCCTGCCGTATTCGTCCAGCTCGTGCTGGCCGCCATTCGCGCCAAGGTGCCGCAACAACAATTCCGTGTGCAGGTTCTGGCTTTGTTTGTTGACGACTTTCAGAAGTTCGGACATGGGTTGAGATTCAACTTTTGCGATTTCCGTCAGCTTCGATTCATCGAACGGTTTTGAAACGCGTTCGACGGCATCGGCGCGAACGGCTTTGCCAAGCACGCGAATTCCGCGCCGTGCCAGGGCTTCTTTCAACAGCGTAGCCGCAAACTCAGCCGGATTGTGAATGGCGATGTTGACTTCAAATTTTTCACGATTGCGCGGAATCGAGCCGAAAAACTCAACCGTGTTGCTGTTCAGCGGACGATTAACGCCAACGCGCGTCGCCCCATTCGCGCTGGTTGCCGCGTGATTGACGATCTTGATGTATGAAGTTTCGGGTTGAACCTTGATCGCAGGCTTGTCACCGACTTTCTGGGCTGGTGTAACCGTGAAGCTGACACAGTTGTCATTGATGGTCAGCGCGCTGGTTTCGGCTCCGTAATAAAACTGCAAATCGTCCCATTCCCAGCCTGGGCCAGCTAGATCATCGGCAAAAAAGCTGTCGTCGCCAATCAAATTGCCTGTGATGGTTTTGACGCCAGCGGATTTGATTTGATCGGCCAATCGTTCGATGGGGCCGATTTTGTCCGCCGGTTTGTGGTCGTCGTATTTGTCCGGATTGTCGCCTTCAAAACGCGGGGACAAATTCGGATCGCCTCGCCCGTACAGAATTAAATCGCCGGCAACTCGTCCAGCTTTAACCGGTTTCGTCGCATACACCGAAGTTTTGATTTTGAATTCCGGCCCGAAAGCATCCAGCGCAGCCGTTGTCGTGTACAACTTCATGTTCGACGCGGGCATAAAAGCTTTTTCAGCGTCGCGCTGGAAAACGATCTTGTCCTGGCCTGCTTTGATCATCACGCCCCACCGAGCAGCGGCGAACTTCGGCTGGTCCAGTAAGGCGGCAATGCGTGCCTGTAGTTCGGCGATGGTTTGCGGCTTGGAAATGGGCGCGGCTTGCTGGGCCAACGTTGGAGCAACAAACAAGCAGACAACCAACAGCATCGAGGCAAAACGATTGATTCTTTTCATCTCAGGATTATTTTTGTGGGAAGTGGAAATTGTTCGGCG
>CAYLJQ010000670.1:0-4110 GCA_964383955.1 uncultured Heliomicrobium sp.
CTTCGACGGATTTCGCCAACTTTGTGCGGCCCAACGCGCCCGTGGAAAAGTTTGACGGAAAAGACATCTATCTGATTTTTGCGTTTACGGTGGATCTGGACACCACCGCGACCCCGGCCCGCTTGATCAACGAGCAGCAGTCTGTGGCCTTTCAGGAGCAAGCAACCAAGAAGGTTTTGCCGGATGTCCCTGTTGAACTTCGCAATGGAGGGTTTGGCGGCAACACGCGTCTTCGCGTAGAAGTTTCGCCGGACGGCAAAGTGACCAGCGCGGATGTTCAATATTCGACATTCCCAGAAATCAACAAATTAGCCGTTGCGGCAGCGAAGCAATGGGAATTTCCAAAATCTCTTTTCGAATCTGACAAAACCCCCATTACCTGTTTTATTACATTCAACTTCCCCACGCAGCCGTCATCCCCAAAGACGACTTCATCGAATTCAGAGAAGTAATCAACCGCGGCTGTTGAAGGATGAGAAAACGATTTGCGGCTTCTTGCAAATCGCTCATCATTCAACAGCCAAAATTTCATATTCCAATGTGCCCTCGTGGCGCCAACGACTGAGGATGAGCTTATGTCGAAACCGGCGCAAACACTTGCCGCCCCGGAACGTTTACCCGGATGGGCTGAAGAAATCGTCCGCAAATACAGATCGGGCGAAGCCAGCCACTTCCTGCTGCACCACAACATTTACGATTTGACGCGTGCCCGAAGCGGCTTTGTTTCGCTGCTCGCCTTTCTTCAGCAGGAACTTCTGGGCAACAAACGCGCACTTCTATACAACCGCAGCGAAGGGATCACCTTTGATTCCGACGAAACCCTCAGGGCATTTGTCGCGCATCAGCGTGTGGCCGACCCGCTAATCAACGCCAAAACTGCCGCACAGTTGCCCGCAGACCCAGCGCGCGCATTGCCGATGATCGAACGGTTTCTTTACTTTTCAGACAAGAACGCCATCGTCATCAACTTTCTGGAAACGATCTTTCCAGCAGCCAATGTCGGCCACCTGTCGGGCGAAGATCGCAATTCGCTGGTGGCAATCCAGCGTTGGCTGACGACTCCGCGTTTTACGGATTCAGACAACCTGGTAATTCTGGTCGCTGAAACGCTTGCTGACGTTCACCCATCGGTGCGGGAAAATTCCAGGCTGGCCAAAATCAAGATTCCCTATCCGGACGAAACCCAGCGGCTGGAGTACATCAAGGAATTCCTTGGCGCGTATCCGATTGAGAAAATCGAAATGAGCCAGGAACAACTTGCCGAACTGACTTCCGGGCTGAATCTGGTTCATGTGCGTTCATTGCTTTGCGCCGCAAGAGATTCCGAAGATGGGCTGACATTCAGCGACGTGCGGTTGAAGAAGAAAGAAATCATCGAAACCGAATGCGCGGGGTTGATTGAATTCGTCACCCCTCGCCACGGTCTGGATTCCGTGGGCGGAATGCGCGAAGCCAAAGAATACATGCGCGACATCGCCGAAACGATCAAGCAAGGCAACGGCGAAGAGGCGCCAATGGGCATTTTGATTTGCGGCCCGGTTGGAACAGGCAAAACTTTTTTAGCCGAATGTTTTGCCAAAGATTGCGGCCTGAATGTTGTCGAGTTCAAAAATTTCCGCGACAAGTGGGTAGGTTCAACGGTAGCCAATCTGGAAAAAATCCTCAACCTGTTGCAAGCCCTGTCCCCAATCGTCGTGCTGATTGACGAAGCCGATGCCGCCTTGGGAAACCGCGAAACAGATGGGGATTCCGGAGTCAACAGCCGCGTTTTTTCCAAGATTGCCGCTGCCATGGGCAACACGGCCAATCGCGGCAAAATTTTGTGGATCCTGATGACTTCGCGCCCGGACCGTTTGCCGATTGACCTGAAACGGCAAGGCCGCTGCGAGGAGCATATCGCGCTGTTTTATCCGGAAACGCCTGAAGAGCGCCGGGAAATTGCGGAAGTCATGGCCGCCAAAAACAAAATTGACCACCAGATCACCAACTGGGGGCCAATCATCAACAGCCAGCTTCATTTGTCCGGCGCAGACATTGAATCCATTTTGATTCGTGCCCGCCGCATTGCCCGGATCGAAAAACACGAAAAAGTGACGCAGGAAGATTTGGCGTTTGTCGCTTCGGAGTTTACGCCGGCGCGAGACGACCTGGCGGTTGAGTATCAGGAACTGGTCGCCGCTCGCGAAGCGACTTCCAGAGCGATGGTTCCCATTCGCTTCCGTTCGATGACCAGTGCAGAAATCGCGCGGCGGCTGGAAATGCTCAGACCGTTGATTCGTTGACGCCGGACAGCCTCACAGGCTCCATTCAATTCGCCGGATCGCAACCGGAAATTGTTTTTCAGCCGGTCGCGCTTCATGCCAAATCATTGCGTTGCCTTCAGCGTCGCCAAACGCAAAGGCCAGCGGTGCGATTCCCTGCGGCGTCAAGTTGACGACTGCTGTAGCCGCAATCCCTGCCAGCGAAAATCGTTGCGCGAAAATTTGCGCGCCGCCAATTTCAGCTTCCGACCAGATCAAAGCCATTTCCTCGCCAGATACGCGAAAATCAAATGTCAGGATTTGCGTGCGCGACACAGCAAGTGTTTGCGCCTTTTGCACTTCGCCGGCAAAGCTAATTTTTGCAACGCGCAATTCCGCGCCTTCAGGCTGATTTTCTCCCAAGCAAAAATAATATCCATCGCCAGCAACAGACAGAACAGGCCGATTGATCATCCAGCCTTTTTGCCGCAGAAGCTCAACATGAGAGCCGCTCAACCCATTGGCCGAATCCCACAGTTTGGCCAGCAACACACCGCCCTGTTTCTGGTAAACGATGATGGCCTTTCCACCTTGCGCAGCAATGCTTGGCGTTCCCAGCTTTTCATTCTCGCGTTCAGTTTCGGCAACGGTCATTGCCTGTGGCTGCAACGGACGTCCATCCTTGCCAAGCTCAATCATCTTGATTTTAGGGAGATTCGGATCAGCTTCGATCCATACAACCAGATAACGGTCGCCAGCCCAGGCAATGGCAGGTTGAACTCCTCTGCTGCTAATTACAATCGGGTGTTCGCTGACGGGCAAATGCGGCTTGTTCGCTTGCGGTTTCAAATCCCAGACAAAGATATTGCCGAATTGTTCCCGCACAGCCACAAAGTTCTGCCCATCGGACGCGATGGCGCAATCCGTCATTCGCGGCTCCAGCAATGGCCGGTTTTGTGTTTGCGTTGGAGTCAGCAACGTAACCGAATGGGAAATAGAATCTCTCTGACCATCAATGAATCCGGCTTGAACCTGGCTGCCTGCTTTCCAAAGCGCCAATGCCGACCTGTCGCCAGCAACTGTTTGCAGCCAGGGGAAGTTTTGTGGAATCGGCGGAGCGTGCCTTGGATCGTTGAACTGCTCTTGCGGCCTGATTTGCTCTTGCGGGTTTTCATTCTGTCCGGCGTTTTGCCATTGCCGAATCAGTAGGACGACCATGAATCCAAAAGCAAACAGTGTCGTCGCGGCGAAAATACCAAAGCCCGCAACCACTGCTGCGGCTTTGGCCAGAGAGTTTGCCGATAGATGAAACATCTCCCGGTTCTGGCTGGAAATGATCTGCAAATCGAATCCGCGTCCAAACCCACTACGAAAGACCAACTTGTTCCCGAACAATGGAATGACGGCTGCGGCTCCCGCTTGCGGCGTAGCGCTCGCGGCGAATTCCTTTCCAGCATTGATCGGGGCAAGCGCGGTAATCTGACGATTCAATTCGACTGGTTCGCCAGCCAATTCAGCTTCTTTGGCAGCCAACCGGCGCAGAAATTCCGGGTACCGATCAAGCTCCGGGCTGGCCAGTTTTAGCTCTGCCGCCAATTGGTTTGCACGACTGATCTTTGCGAGCGTTTCGCGGCAATCTGCGCAACTGTCCAAGTGCGTGCGCAATTGCAAAGCCAATTCGGTTTCCAATTCGCCAGCCGACAATGCGACCAGCAAATCTTCAACCGCTCGGCATTCTGTATGGTCATGCGCATTCATAACTTTGTCCGATTGATCGCGTCATAAGCATTGACGAATTGTTGATAGGCGCGGCGCAACCTGCTGGCGGCGGCTTCAAACCCAATTCCCAGAATCTCCGCGACTTCACCGA
>CAYLJQ010000671.1:0-4106 GCA_964383955.1 uncultured Heliomicrobium sp.
TTGCTGACTGTCGATGTTTCGTAGTCTCAAATAGCCTCACTCTATTTTTGACTCACCGTCCGTCTTCGTGGGCAGTCAAACGCCTGACAAACAGGAAAGTTCCAGGATCGTGTTCAAATTCTGAAATTTTTTCTCTGAGTAGGGACAAATAAGTGGAGGTATCGAAAAAGATAGGTTGTTGATTTGAAAGATGGCGGCACGTGGACTCGAACCACGGACCTAGGGGTTATGAATCCCTCGCTCTAACCAGCTGAGCTATGCCGCCCAAATTGTTTGGCTGACCGCTTCCTTGACCTGTCCTCAAAGAAGGCCGTGAATTTAGCACACGAGGGCGGATTGGGCTAGGGGGCGGTCAGATTTTTTGACTTCAATCTCCAAAGAGATTTTCAGGTTTTAGCCACAGGGTTTTCAGGCCATTGATGTCGAGGGTAACGACGGCTAAGTTCACGGCGAACTTGTGGATACGTCCGTTGCCAGAATCCGGCGAGGTCTGTGGTCACTTGAACCGGACGCTGATTGGGGGCTAACAAATGAAGAACCAAATTAACTCGGCCCGAAGCAATTTTGGGGCTGTCGGTCATTCCAAAAAAATCCTGTAATCGCGAAGCGATCCACGGAGCTTTGTCAGGTTCGTAATTGATCCGTATGTTGCGGCGACCGCCGATATTGACCGTTTCCGGAGCCATTTGATTCAGCAGCCGCGACTGTTCTCCGGTCAGTTTGGATTTCAGCAAATGGATCAAGCCGCCTTTACCGGCAGTTTGCCGCAGTTCGGCAAAGCTTCGTAAATCTGTGCACGCTTCGGCCAGTTCCGCACGAACATCGCTTTCATCAAACGACGGCATTTCGGATTCCGGAAAGTGCTGGGCGATGAACTGAACACGCGCCAGCAGTTTCATTACGTCCTCTTCGTCAGCGAATTTCTGCCAACCGGCTGAAAGCGCGGCTTCGGTGAGAGCTTTCGTGACTTCGGGGCCGCGCGCAGTGTGGCTGCGGCGTTCGTCAATCACCAACTGGTCATACAGCATCCGCTCGGCAACTTCCACGCGTTCAAGCTGCGCGTTCCATTTGGCTTCGACGGATTCGCGCAAGTTGTCGGCAAACAAATCAATTAACCATTCCGGCTGAATGGCGCTGGCCATACGAACGATGCGAATGATGTTGGCAGCGGCATCGCGGCGTTCTTCGGCGTCCACGGCGACCAGAAACTCCGAACTTCGAACGCTGCTTGCAGGAGATAGTGGCACGGCTCCACCGCCCGAAAGCAGCAACTCGGCTTTTTCGTCCTTGACGTTGCGGCGACGAGCGACGCGGTCGGGATAACCGGCGAGGATGGAGATGAGCAGAGCGTCATCTTGCTGAGAGGGAGTGACAGAGGGATGGAGGGACGGAGGGAGAGGGCGGCGTTGCAACTGTTGTCTGATTCGATTTACAGCCATTGTCGAAGCTGGATCAAGGTTCAGTTCGCGCAGTATCGAAGCGGAGAAGTTGGCGCGTTCAGCTTCGGCGAACCAATCCAGCCGGTCAAACAGGTCAGACGGACTGTGATGTTTGGCGTAGTTTTGCGTTCGACGACCATTGAACATTTCGCTGGCGATGATGTCGCGTTCACCGATTAAGGCCGCGATGATGCAGGCTTCGTTAAACACGCCGCGCGATTGCGCTTCGATCAGCATACGCGATTGCCGAGGATGAAGCGGGAAGCGCAGCATCTGTTCGCCAGTTTTTGTCACGATGTCTTTAGCGTCAATTGCTCCGAGTTTTTTTAGCAGGGAATCGGCGGCTTCGATTGCCGGCGCGGGGGGAGCTTCAAACCAGCCAAAAGAATTCAACTCCGCAATGCCCGCCGAATGAAGTTCCAGCGCCGGTTCAGCCAAATCCAAACGATGGACTTCCGCCGTTTCGTGATCGGCGCGCGCATTGAAATCCTGAGCCGTGAAAAGCCGCAAACATCTTCCAGGTCGAGTTCTTCCTGCGCGGCCTGCGCGTTGAATGGCCGAAGCTTTGCTGACGCGCTGCACATTCAGCGTCGCCAAACCCGACCACGCCGAATGGCTGGCGACGCGGGCGAGGCCGGAATCGATCACGGCGGCGACGCCGTCAATCGTCACGGAGCTTTCGGCGACATTGGTCGAAAGGATGATTTTGCGACGATCTGCGGGTTGAACTGCGCGGTCTTGTTCGGCAGGCGACAAATCGCCGTGCAGCGGCAACACTAGCAAATCGTGTTTGTTCGCCAGTGTTGAACACGCTGTTTGCGCCCGGCGAATTTCCGCCGCGCCGGGCAGGAAGACCAATACATCTCCGTCCAGTTTTTCAGCCAGCAACTTTCCGACCGCCGAAGCGACTTGATCGGCTAGCGGGCGATTGTCTTCGTGCGGTTGGTGTTCAATCGTGACTTCAAAGCGTTTGCCTACGGAAGAAAGCTTCGGCGCGTTGTCCAGATAAGTGGCGATTGGCGCAGCGTCGAGCGTTGCAGACATCACAACCAGTTTCAGGTCAGGTCGTGTGGTTTGCTGAAGTCTTTTGAGCAAAGCCAGCGCCAGATCAGCTTGCAGATGGCGTTCGTGGAATTCATCTAGCACGACCGTGCAGACATTTTTCAGCTTCGGATCGGAAAGCAATCGCCGCGTCAGCACGCCTTCGGTCAGGAAGCGCAATCGAGTTTGGCGGCTGGCGACTTCTTCAAAGCGAACCTGATAGCCGACGGTTTCGCCAAGCTTTTCGCCGCGCTCTTCTGCAACGCGGCGCGCCGCCATTCTTGCGGCCAATCGCCTGGGTTCCAGCACCCAAACTTCACCTTCAACAATCCCGGCATCAAGCAAAGCCGACGGCACGCGCGTGGTTTTGCCAGCGCCCGGAGCGGCTTCGATAATCAGGTTTGGGGATCGCCGCAACTCGGCGACGATTTCAGGCAGGAGCGAATCTATTGGAAGAGGCTGCATAACAACGCGAAGCCTGACGTTATTCCGCCGCCGTGAATTGCATCTTTCGTGGTCGCAAAATCATGACGGAGCATACAGCGTTTTTGGCAATCTCTTGCGAAACAGAGCCAAGCAGGAATCGTTGCCAGCCGCGATACCCGTGCGATCCAATGGCAATCATGTCAGCGTGCCAACGCTCTGCTTCTTCCAAAATGATTTCGGCGGCTTCACCCAACAATACCTCAGTCGAAAGCTGAACGGTTTCACAGTTCTCAAAATAAGTTGCTGTTTGCCGAAGAGTGCTTTCGGCCTCCTCGCGTTTCTCTTGCTCAAGTTGTGAGTATTCGCTTTCGGGCAGTGAACGGGTTTCTTCGGTAGGCACAAATGGCAGCCTGATCGCAGTTACGATTTTGATCTGGCTGCCTTGCGGCCAAATGTATTCGGCAACTTCAGCCGCCGCTGCTTCGCTGTATTCAGAACCGTCAACTGCAAGCAAAATCTTCATGGTCATTCCTTTCCGGGAAAAATAATCCACGAAGCTCACGAAGAAAACACGAAGAGTTTTTGAGTGTCTTCGTGAATCTTCGTGTTCCTTCGTGGATGAAATTAGTCAAGCCGGCGAACCTGAATGTTCTTGTACTTCACAACGCTCTTCGGATCGTGCGCTTGCAGCGCAAACGTGCCCGAAGACAGAATGCGGGTGAAGTCTTTGCCAGGCTGACGTCCGGCTTCTTCCGTCCAGTCGTTGACGACTTTGTCGTTGAGTTTGACGATGATGCGTTTGCCTTCAACGATGATGTTGTACTTGTACCATTCGTTATCTTTGACGAAGACTTCTTTCACGTCATTGACGGAGTAAATGCTGCCGCTTTTGCGCCAATCACCATGCGATTGATTGACCTGGATTTCATAGCCAGCCTTCGGGAAACCAGTTTCTTGCCAGGCGGTGTGGATGTAAATGCCGCCGTTTGAAACCGGCCCGGTCATCACTTCCAATTGCAGTTCAAAGTTGACGAAGGGTTTGTCATCACCGACGTAATACAGATGGCTGCGTGGGCCTTGGGCGACAAACGCGCCTTCTTCGATCTTCCAACTGTTCACAGCCGGTTCAGCGATTTTCCAGCCTTTGAAGGATTTGCCATCAGTCAGCTTTTTCCATTTGCCGGGTTTCTTTTGCTGAGC
>CAYLJQ010000672.1:0-4104 GCA_964383955.1 uncultured Heliomicrobium sp.
ACGCTGCAAAAAGAAGGCATTTGGGACGAGAACGGCTATAGCTGGGTCGTGTTTGCCTTCCAAACTGCCTATGCCGCCGGGCTGCTGGTTTCCGGGCGAGTGATGGATTGGTTGGGCACACGAAAAGGCTTTTCCGTTTCGGTCATCTTTTGGAGCGTGGCGGCAATGTTGCACGCCTTTGCTTCCACTGTCAGCGGATTCATTGCCGCGCGGCTTGCGCTGGGGTTGGGTGAAGCGGGCAACTTTCCAGCTTCGATCAAAACCGTCGCCGAATGGTTTCCAAAAAAAGAACGCGCCCTGGCCACGGGCATTTTCAACGCCGGAACCAACGTTGGAATCCTGATCGCCGCAGCCCTTGTGCCGTTTGTGACCTTGCGCTGGGGCTGGAAGTG
This sequence comes from uncultured Heliomicrobium sp., assembly GCA_964383955.1. Lineage (GTDB taxonomy): Bacteria > Acidobacteriota > Blastocatellia > RBC074 > RBC074 > RBC074. Next base: position 393 of record CAYLJQ010000672.1, read on the forward strand.
GGCCTTTATCGTCACGGGGTTGGTCGGTTTCGTTTGGCTGATTTTCTGGCTGTGGCTTTATAAGCGCCCTGAAGAGCATACACGGTTGACGGAAGAAGAGCGCAAACACATCCAAAGCGATCCGCCCGACACCATCACGCCTGTACCGTGGATGTCGCTAGTTCCTCATCGCCAAACCTGGGCATTCGCGCTTGGAAAATTCCTGACCGATCCCATCTGGTGGGTCTGGCTGTTCTGGTTGCCGGATTTTCTAAACAAAAATTACGGCATTGATCTGAAAAACGTCGGCTTGCCGCTGATTATCGTGTACCTGATTGCTGATATCGGCAGCGTGGCCGGCGGCTGGATGTCGTCCACGTTGATCAAACGCGGTTGGGAAATTAACAAAGCGCGAAAAACTGCCATGCTGGTTTGCGCCTTGTCCGTTGTGCCCGTTGCATTCGCCGCCAAAGCTTCGAACCCTTGGGTGGCGATTTTGCTGGTCGGTCTGGCGGCAGCGGCACATCAAGGTTGGTCAGCCAATCTATTTACCACCGCATCGGATATGTTCCCTCGCAAAGCCGTCGGATCGGTTGTGGGACTTGGCGGCATGGCTGGAGCCATTGGCGGCATGCTCATTTCCAAAGTCGTCGGCTGGGTTCTGACCACGACCGGCAGCTACGTTCCAATCTTCATGATTGCAGGGTCTTCGTATGTCGTAGCGTTGCTGATCGTTCATTTGCTGGCGCCCAAACTGGAACCGGCAAACGTGGATTAGCGCGAAACCTGTCATCAAGTTCGACAAAGGGCAAAGAACCAATGGCTCGATTGAGCGTGGGTTCTTTGCCCTTTTTGTTTGCTGTTTTGCCGGCGAAATCTTGACAAGCTGGCGCATACGGCGGCAGGCTGACGCCCACTCAAGTTCACCAGCAGTCACAAACTCAATGTTTCCGTAAACGTCGGAGGCTCATACGATGACCATTCCATCAACGAATCACGGCAAGCTGGCTGTCAGTTTCTCGCTTTGCCTTCTCGCTCTCTGCTTTTTGTCCGCGTTGAAACAGCCGGTTTCGCTGGCACAACAAAATGGTTTGTTCACCGACGCGCAAGCCGCGCGCGGTCAGGTTCTGTACGACGGCAAATGCGGAAAATGCCACGGCAATCAACTGGACAACGGAACCGCGGCGGCGCTAATTGGCAGCAAGTTCATCGGCAAGTGGGCAGGAAAATCAGTAGATGATCTTTATTACATCACGAAATCCCAGATGCCTTACGGCGCTGCCGGAACGATGAAAGATCAGGAATACATTGACGTCGTCGCTTTCATGCTCAAAGCCAATGGATACAAACCCGGCGCTCAGGAATTGAAAGCCGATCCGGCGACCTTGAAAAAGCTGACGATTGAAACGCAACGCACTTCCAAGGAAAACGCTGTTACCGTTCAGGCGAACGATGCAAAAACCTCGGCTCCCGCTGGAAGCCCTGCGGCAAAATTCCCAACACAAACGGAGCTGAACTCCGCAGCGGCAAATTCGACCGATTGGCTGGTGTCGAATCACGATTACGGCGGGCAGCGCTTCGTTGATTTGAAGCAAATCAATCAACGCAATGTCGCGAGTCTTCGCCCGGCGTGTTTGTATCAGGCCAGCGATACAAAGTCGTTTCACACCAATCCGCTGGTGTATCGCGGCGTGATGTATCTGACGACCAGCAATTCAACCATTGCGATTGATGCGACCAACTGCAAACGCAAATGGCGGCACGATTGGCGACCGCGTTCGATTGAAATCTGGCCGCCGAATCGCGGCGTCGCCATCAAAGACGGCCGTGTCGTTCGCGGCACCACGGACGGGTATCTATTTGCGCTGGATATGGAAACCGGCAAGGAGCTTTGGGTAAAGAAAATCGTTGAATCGGCCAAGAACGAAGGTTCGTTCAATATGGCTCCGGTGATTTTTGAGAATCTGATCCTGCTTGGTTTGGGAATCAGCGAACAAGGCGTGCCCGGTTGGGTCAGCGCCTTCAACCTGGAAAACGGTGAACTGGTTTGGCGATTCAACACCATTCCCAAACCGGGGGAACCGGGTTCGGAAACCTGGAGCAATCAGCAGGTGATGGCAACTGGCGGCGGAGCCGTTTGGGCGCCCATGTCGCTGGATGCCGCAGCCGGATTGCTTTACGTCCCGGTTGCCAATCCTGCGCCGGATTTTCACGACGATAATCGCGAAGGCGCAAACCTTTACACCAACACGATGCTGGTGCTGGATGTGCGAACCGGAAAAATGAAGTGGTACTACCAGGCGCATCCGCACGACACGCACGATTACGACACCACACAAGTCAGTCCGCTGTTCGATTCAACCGTCGGCGGCAAAAAGCGCAAACTGGTCGCCGTCAGCGGCAAAGACGGATTGATGCACGTGCTGGATCGCGAAACCAAAGAGCATTTGTACGAAGTCCCCGTCACGACCCGGCTGAATACAGAAGTCCCGCTGAAATCCACCGAAGCCATTCGCGTGTGTCCGGGCGTGCTGGGCGGAGTGCAATGGAACGGCCCGGCATTCAATCCCGGCACGAACATGCTGTACGTCAACGCGGTGGATTGGTGCGGCACATTCCGCGAAGCTACAGAAGCCCGGTTTGTCGCCGGACAAATTTATATGGGCGGCATGCACGTCGCCGACCCTCCCGACAAAGCCCGTGGCTGGTTGACGGCGGTGGACGCTTCAACGGGCAAAGTTGCGTGGAAGTACGAATCAGCGAAACCGATGCTGGCTGCGGTGACGACGACATCGGCAGATTTGATTTTCACTGGCGAACTAACAGGAGATTTTCTGGCGCTAGACGCCAAAACCGGCAAAGTGCTGAACCGCTTCAACACGGGAGGAGCCATGAACGGCGGCGTGATTACTTACGCCATCAACGGCAAACAATACGTGGCTGCAGCTTCGGGCAGCGCATCGGGCTTTTGGCAAGTTCCGGCTGGATCTTCAACCATCATCATCTTTTCCCTGCCTTAATTGGAAATATTATGGCAAGAGAATCTGAGCAGGAGTTGCTGGAAAAGATCAGGTCGTTGGTGGCCGACGCAAAGTATCGCGTCAGGATTCACGCCGTCCGCCATATGATCGAAGAAGGCTTTACCGAAAGTGATATAGTGGCGTCCTTGACCGGCAAGAGTAAAATCCTGGAGCTTTACGTTGATGAATGTCGCTGCCTGATTTCAGGTAGTTTCAAGATAACTGAGAATGTACGGTCGCCGCTACATCTGGTTTGCGATTATTCGCGCGATGATGTGGTGGATATTGTCACTGCCTACATTCCACAGAAACCCTGGTGGGCTAGCCCCTCGCAAAGGGGACAACAAAGATGAAAAACGGAACGAACAAACCCTTTGACAAGCTGATGCAATCGCCCTGCTCCGAATGCGGCGGTAGCTTGAAACGCAAATCTATTACCCAGGAATTCGAGCGGGAAGGTGTAAAAGTGAAGCTCTCCGGCTTCAAGGCCTGGGTCTGCCAGCGTTGCGGTGAGATTTATTTTGAACCAGGTGGGGCCGAGAAATTCGCGCAGGCAGTCAACTGTCTCTTCGCTTTGACGTCGGCTGAAAAGCAGCACAAGGGCAAAGTTGTTGCCTCCATTCAAGGTTGAGTGAAAACAAGAGAGATAGTCATGCAAGCTACATGGGCTGAGATAGTCGAAGCTGATCTTAAAAACAAACCGGCATCTTACG
>CAYLJQ010000673.1:0-4102 GCA_964383955.1 uncultured Heliomicrobium sp.
GTATTCCGCTGCCGAAGGGTTCATTCCGACGGCGCGAATCTCGTATCCCCATTTCGTTTTCCACAGAAACACCCAAACCAGAAAACACATCAACAGCGCCAACAAAAAGGCGATGTTGAGCGGAACACGTTCCGGAAAATTGATTCCCAGTGGCGATAGCAGTGTCGAAAACCGTGCTACATGCGCCTGTTCGGCAATCATCTTGGTTTGCATGATGGGATCGCCGGTTTCCTTGTACCGGCTTTGCGTCAAATAGCTGACCAATCCAACGGCGATGAAGTTCAACATGATTGTGTTGATGACTTCGTGTGATCCAAAGCGCGCTTTCAGCACGCCGGGGATCGCTCCCCAAAAGCCTCCTGCTAGCGCAGCCGCAAACATTGCCATTGGGATCAGCACCCAGCCCGACCAGCCGTTAAACGTAAAGCCAACCCACGCCGCGGCGAAAGCTCCGACATACAACTGCCCTTCCGCGCCGATGTTCAACAAACCGCATTTGAAGGCCAGCGAAACCGCCAGCCCCGTGAAAATCAGAGGCGTCGCGTTAAACAGCGTGTATCCCCAGTTGTCCCAGGTAAAGGTTCCGTTGGCTTCGAACAGGCCAAACGCGCTGGAAATTAACAGCCTGTAAACGGTAAACGGATTGTCGCCAATCGCCAGCACAATCAAGCCACCGAGGATAAAAGCAGCAGCAACGGCGATTAGCGGGAAAAGCAGTTCACGGAGGAGGGTTTTCATAAGCTCAATGTCCTGGGCCAAGAAAAACTGCGTTCAAAAACATCACATTCAATCCGTCCATAAAGGCGCGGTAGTTGGGGTCTTCGGCAAAACCTACGACGTTGCCTCGTCCGACGCGCGAATGCATCAGGTACGCCTTGTTTGGGATCTGTTTGCGCGCGTCGTCCCACATAAAGCCGCTGGCAAAGAATTTGTCTTCCGGCTGGTAAACCGCCACGTTCGTTCCGCGATCCAGTTTGACCAGCGAAAAGATACGATTGCTGTCCACCATCACCGTTGTCGTGTTGCCGTAACCAAAGCCCAGCCAATGCGAAGCATCCACGCGAACGCGCAGGATTGCTCCTGAAGTTGCACTGGGAAATTCGTCGGTCGGCTCGATGGCTTTTTCGACCGGATCAGTTGGAGTTTTTGCCGCTTCACCGTCTTTTGAATCTACCCGCTCCCTACCGGTCGCGGCACTGACTGGCTTATCGCGTTTTTCGCGTTTGGTCGCCAGCAGGTTTACTTTTTCGTCCGCCAGCCAGGTGGTTGCGCCGCCAATGCCAACCAATGTGCCGCCTCGTTGCACCCATTCGCGCAAGCTTGCGCCGTCGCCAAGCTGCCCTGTGTAACCGCCAAAAGTGTCCGGCAGAATCAGCACGTTATAGCGGCTCAAGTCGGCTCCACGAAGCTGATCGGCACGAATCGTCGTCACAGGATAGCCGTATCGCTGTTCGATCAAATACCGCAACCAGCCGACAGAATTGCCTGAAACCGGCTGGTTGTAGGCAATTGCGACTCGTGGCCGCGGCAGGTAATTCACATTCGAACTGCCGAAGTTCGGCCCATCTTCTACCCATGAAGAATCGGTTGCATGCACATCCACGCCGTGATCAGCGGCCAGCTTCGTCATTCGTTCGTGCAAATTCGCAGGGTTGTCTTTCAGTTTGACGACCAAACTTCCGGCAGGAAAGTTTGTGCCGTTCAGCTTAAAACCTTTGTCGTAGCTGTGAACGCGCACGTCTTGCCGAAACAAATCCGCCAAAGCCGATGCCGCAGATTGCGTTCCCCAGGCAATCAGATAAGCCAGCTTGGCCGGGCCGCCGCGCATTTGGCCTGATGGTTTCGGCAGTTCTTTCAGCACAGTCGCCTGCACGGTTGAAGCCTGTTCGGCGACATAACACTGCACATCAAACAGAAACGGTAGCGACCAACCCGTCACGTCGTAAAACTCTTCTGGCTGGCGAAGCTTGTTCCGGCGGCGCTGTTCATCCAGAAACTCCTTGTCTTGATCGGTCTGTTTATCCATCAGCGTTTTCAGCAAACGCTTTGTGGGCTGGGCCAACGAAACAACAAAGCTGCCCGCAGGAAACTCTCGCGCTTGCAACTGGCCGTCCCCGTAATCGCGTGTTTTGGGGTTGTTGAAGGCGGCGTCAGCGCGTTTCACTTCAATCCCGGACATCATCAACGTCGCGGCCAGCCTAGCCGCACGGTTTGGATCGCTGCCAGGAGTGAAGATGTATTCTTTGACCGTGTCGTTCTTCCCTTCTTCGATGGCTGTGCGGCGGTGATCGTAAAAATGCCTGAGCAGCGCTTCACGGTTTTTGGCGGTGCTTTCCACTGTCGCCAACGCCGCGATGAAATGATGATGGACGGAATCGCGGTACAGCATTGTCGTTTCATCGTCTCGCTTGGCAACCAATCCGCGCACGCTGGCTTGTTCGTACGTCATCCCGATGGAACCGTGAAACAGCGGCCAGCCTTCGCCATACCCCGGATAAAACGAGTCGTAACCTTCGCGCGTGAAGTAGTCGAACTTGAATTTATCGAACCACGCAGCGTTGTTGCGTCCCATCCTGGTCAACCAATCAAGCTGCGTTTTGGTCAGGTTCGGATTCCACGGCAAGGCGGGCGGCGCGAAATAAAAGCTGCTGTTGGTTCCCATTTCATGCTGGTCAGCAACGACCTGCGGAAACCATTCCAGATAGGTTTTCGTGCGCCCACGAGTTTCCGGCTGAGATTGCGTGAACCAGTCGCGATTCATGTCGAACAGGTAATGATTCGTTCTGCCGCCCGGCCAAACTTCATTATGTTCGGCGGACTGCAAATCGCCGTCCGGAAAACGCCCTACGTTTTGGCGAAAGTAATTGATGAAGCGGTCGCGCCCATCAGGGTTCTGCATCGGGTCAATCAAGACGACGGAGTTTTTCATCGCCAGGGTGGCGACTTCGTCATTCTGCGCCGCCAGCAGGTGGTACGCCGTCATCAACGCCGAATCCACACTGGAAATTTCGTTGCCGTGAACGCCGCAAATAAACCAGACAATCGAAGGCAGCGAAGCAATCAACGAATTGGCTTCATTCGCCGAAATCTTTCGCGGATCGGCCAACTTCTGTATTCCGGCTTTGATTTCTTCGACCTTGGAGATGTTCGCCGCCGAGCCAATGACCATGACGTAAAGCGAGCGTCCTTCCCAGGTTTCGGCGTACTTAACGACCTTCAAGCGCGAGCCTGCGGCCTGCTGCAAAGCCGTCATGTACTTTTCGGCTTCGTGGTGCATGGTGATTTTTTCGCCGAAATCGTGGCCGACGACTTTCTTCAAGGTCGGGATCGCCGGGTCATACTTTGTGCCGGGCAGAAATTCAAAGCTCTGCGCCGACACCGCGCCGATTACCAGCAATAGATAAATGAATACCAAGGCCAAACGAAGGCCGGAAGGTCGAAACACGTTCTTAAGTTCTCCAAGAATTGAATTTGAATGCGAATTGGCCAGTGAAGTAACACGCCCTCAAAACGGCGTCAAGCAACTGCACTTTCAGCCTCTGCCGCCGCCATAACGCTGAAAATCAATCGAACCGTTGCCGCCTCCGGCAATCAGCAAAGTCACAGCCATGGACAGCAACGCCAGCGTGTATTCATACCCGCCGTCGTTCAGAAACAGCCCTTTCCCCCAATGCACGCCGAACATGGCCACGCCCATGACACAAGCAATCAAAAACGCTCCGACGCGGGTCATAAACCCAAACATCACCAAAACGCCGCCGACAAATTCAGCGAATGCCGCCGCGCCCATCCATGCCCAGGCGGGCTGCAGGTTGAAAGGCGCAGGCGCGGCAGTCCACGTAGCCAGCCCTCTGCCTCCCCAAACGCCAAATAGTTTCTGCGCGCCGTGCGCAAAGAAAATGAACCCCAACGCTAATCGCAGCGGTAATAAAGCCCAGGTGTTGATCGTTGCTGTTAAACGTCCATTCATTGTTTTACTTCCTCAAAAATTCACGAAATACACAAAACTTCACGAAAAAAAACAGCTAAATCGAACAGCCAACTTTGGAATAAACAATAACCAAAGATAAACGCAGATTTAAACTGATGAACACAGATAAAT
>CAYLJQ010000674.1:0-4101 GCA_964383955.1 uncultured Heliomicrobium sp.
TAACACTCCTGCTCTGGGCACAAACCGGATTTGCGGCCTTGGGGAAGATGCGGAGGGCGCGCTGTGGATGAGCACGATCGAAAGCGGCGTGGTGCGTTATCAGCATGGCGTTTTCACACGCTTCACCCGGGAGCAGGGATTGCCCCATAACAATGTCATGATGGGGCTGCGCATCAGTCACACCGGCGTTCCTTTGTTTTTTACCGATGCGGGAGCCGTGTGGCGCCGCGATGCCAGCTTCCAGCCGTATGAAGTCAGTGGCACGCCCAAAGACATGCAAATCCATTTCGGCGCATCGGGGACACAATGGCTGGCGGACAAGGATGGTGTCAGCGCGCGCAAGGATGGGCAGACCACACGATATTCCCTGCCCATCACCAGGGAAGCAGTGCCCGGCGTAAGATGCCACGAAGATCGCAGCGGCGCGTTGTGGCTGGCGCTGCCACAACGCGGTCTATTCAGGCTTAAGGATGGCCGTGTGACGGACTATAACGAACGGCTCAAGCTCCACCTGCCCGCAACCATCTCCTCCATTCTGGAAGACCGCGACGGGACTCTCTGGCTGGGCACGCCTGATTCCGGTCTGATCCATTTCATTCCACGGGCAAATGATAAAGAAGCGGGCAAAGTACAGGACACGGTCACGGTGTATTCCACGTCCAATGGACTGCCAAGCCGGGGCATTCTCGACCTGTTCCAGGATCGTGAAGGCATCGTATGGGTCGGAACGAATACCGCGGGCATTGTTCGCATCACGCCGCAGTTCATCGCCGGTTATTCCGAAGCGCAGGGGCTGGCCGGCAATGTGACGGATGCAATTGTGGAAGATCACGCGGGCAATGTCTGGATCGTGACGCAAGCCGGCCTTGGCAAAATCGCCAACGCGGTCGTGACAAATTATGTGCCCGGAAAGGAAATGGGTGCCCCGCCGCCCCTGCAAACATTGCACGAAAATCGCGACGGCGGTTTGTGGCTGGGAGGGTGGACAGGTTTGTTCTCGCTCAAAAACGGCGTGTTTTCCACGGTGATTCCCAACATCAATGTGCATGCGCTTCATCAGGACCGGCAGGGAGATCTGTGGATTGGTTCGCATGAAGGTTTGGTCAAATACCGGGATGGCGTCAGGCAGGTCTGGCAAACCAAAGACGGATTGCCGCATGAAATTATCCGCGTCATTCATGAAAGCCGGCAGGGCACGCTGTGGCTGGGCACCGCAGGCGGGTTGGCGCAATTCCGGGATGGGCGCTTTACTGTGTTCACCACTAAAAACGGCCTGGTCAGTGATCACGTCTGGTCCATCCACGAAGACGACGAAGGCGTGCTTTGGATTGGCACTGCTGACGGCGGACTGAGCAGGTTCAAGGATGGGCGCTTTACCAATTACACAACCGCCGAAGGGCTTTACGACAACGGCGTCTTTCAAATTCTGGAAGACGGGCGCGGATATTTTTGGATGAGTTGTTATCGCGGCCTCCATCGTGTCAGCAAACAGCAACTCAACGATTACGCCGCAGGAAAAATCCCTTCCGTGACCAGCCTGGCCTTTGGCAGAGCCGATGGAATGCTGAGTGCAGAGTGTAATGGCGGGCGGCAACCTTCAGGCGCCAGAACCCGCGACGGCAGATTATGGTTTGCCACGTTGCGCGGCGTTGCAGTGCTAGACCCGGAGGCCATGCCGACGAATCCCGTGGCACCGCCTGCATTGATCGAAGGCGCGACCGTTGACCGCCATGCGGCTGACCTCACCAACGGCTTGCGCGTCGAGCCAGGCCAATCGAATCTGGAGATCAACTACACCGCTCCGAGTTTTATCAAAGCCGAGCAAACCCGCTTCAAATATCAACTGATCGGGCAGGACCCGGAGTGGATCGAGGCGGGCACCCGGCGGACGGCCAACTATTCGTATTTGCGCCCGGGGGAATACACTTTCCGGGTCATCGCCGCCAACAGCGACGGCGTGTGGAACAACGAAGGCGCGCGATTGCAAATCGTGGTTTTGCCCGCGTTTTATCAAACCTGGTGGTTTCGGCTGCTGACGCTGCTGGCGATTGCAGGCAGCGTTGGGCTGATTTTCAAACGTCGGCTGGATCAGGCTCACCACGCACGCCGCGTGCAGGAAGCCTTTTCGCGCCAGTTGATCGAATCGCAGGAACAGGAACGCAAACGCATCGCCGCCGAATTGCACGACAGCCTGGGACAAAACCTGCTGGTCATCAAAAACTATGCGCTGATGGCCTTAAACACCGGCACGAATGAAAATCCCATGCGCGAACACGTCGCCGAAATCTCCGATGCCGCCACGCTTTCGATTGAGGAAGTTCGCCAAATCGCGCACAACCTGCGCCCGTATCAACTGGAACGGCTGGGCCTGACCAACACGCTGCAAACCATGCTGCGCCAGATTGCCAATGCTTCCGACATCGGGCTTACTTTTGAAGTGGATCCGATTGACGGTCTGTTGTCGAAAGACGAGGAAATCAGCCTGTACCGGATTGTGCAGGAGGCGGTCAACAACATCCTGAAACATTCCGGCGCCAGTGAAGCCAGCGTCCTGATCAAACTTGCGGGCGAGGAAATTCAATTGACCATTGCCGATGACGGACGCGGCTTCACGCTTGAGCCTGTGGGGCAGACGGAATTGCAAAAGCGCGGCTTCGGTTTGGCAGGCAGCGCCGAGCGTGTGCGCATGCTGGGCGGAACCCAGACGATTCAAACCGCGCCTGATCGGGGAACGACAATCCACATCACCATCAAGACAAACAAGCATGCAAACAAACAATGAAATCCAGGTTGTGATTGCCGATGACCATCCGATTTTCCGGCGGGGATTGCGAATGGTTATCGAAACCGATCCGCGGTTGATCGTCGTGGCCGAAGCGGAAGACGGCGAGACGGCGTTGATAGAGGTAAACCGGCTGCGGCCGCAGGTCGCCATTCTGGACATGGACATGCCGCACCTGGACGGGCTGACCGTTGCGCGCAAAATTCGTGATCAGCAATTGCCTGTTGCCATCGCTTTTCTGACCATGCACAAGGACGAAGCGACCTTTAACGCCGCGCTTGACCTGGGCGTCAAAGGGTACGTGGTGAAAGACAGCGCCGCCACCGAAATCATCGGCTGCATCAAATCCATCGCCGCCGGACAGAGCTTCATCAGCCCTGTGCTTTCCGGCCATCTGCTCAATCGTCATTCGGCAGGCGCGCCAACACAGCAACCGCCGGCCCTCAGCACCCTGACACAGGCAGAACGCCGCGTGCTGCGTCTGATCGCGACCGGCAAACTCAACAACGAAATTGCCGAAACTCTCTTCATCAGCGTCCGCACTGTCGAACATCACCGCTCGAATATCTGCTCCAAGCTGGGATTGAACGGCAAACATGCCTTGCTGACCTTTGCGCTGACCCACAAAGCAGAACTCTAAGCCGACCTTCTGCTGTCCTCGCTTCCCCTTCGCTGAAAAATAGGTGCTACCACCTATGCCAAATTGGGTGGTAGCACCGATGCCAGTCCACCTTTTCACAACGCATACTTCACCCATTGTGTCGTTACTTTTATGACGACCTACTCGGATACCAAAAAAGGCCCTGGTGCAATGATGCTGTTGATTGTGGATGACAATGCTGCGATGCGCAGATTGATTCGACGCCTGACCGGCGATCTGGCCGAACGCATCGAAGAATGCGCGGATGGGTCAGAAGCGCTGGCGGTTTACGAACGTCATCAATTTGGCGCTGCCGATTGGGTGCTGATGGATATTGAAATGCCCGGAATGGATGGATTCAGCGCGACGCGCCAGCTTCACGCAGCCCATCCGGAAGCCCGCATCCTGATTGTTACCAAACACAACGACCAGCCATTGCGTGAACAGGCGTTCGCATACGGAGCCTGCGGATTTGTGAACAAGGAAAACCTGCTTGAACTACGCGCCTTGCTCAATCCCGGACATTAACCCCTGCTGTTAAGCCTGAAAGGTAACTTGTTATGAAACTCTCCCTGACCGATTCCACTCGTCGCCGTGTGGCGCGAATCACCACCATTACGCTGGCCAGCCTGCTGCTGGCAATTGTCGTCACAATTTCGCTTCGCGCAGTCAGCGCCGA
>CAYLJQ010000675.1:0-4079 GCA_964383955.1 uncultured Heliomicrobium sp.
GAACGGTGGGAAGACCGGAATCGTTAAGCTGGGGGTGGCCGTCAGCGTCAGCTTATGCAGGTTATGTCCCTGGTTGAACGCTCCCGCACTTGCTCCCACGTTCGGGTTGAAGTTGATCGCTGCTCCCAGTATGCCGATGTCAAACTGCGAAAAGATCTTCAACCAGCCCGTGCGCCCCGAAGGAATGAAGGTTTCGAATCTGGGAGCAGTCCTGGGAAAATTGTTCGACAGGCTGCCGCGCAACTGGCAACCGCCGCTAATTTGGAAGCTCAGCGCACGCTCTGTGTCGTCATACAAAATGCCGAACAGAGTGCCCAGCGTCGCAGCGCCGGTCCCCAGATTGCCGCCGATTCGGTTGATGATGAGCAGAGTGTCGTTGCCGTCCGCGCGGCTGGCAATGCTATCCAGCGCCAGCACACGCGGAAGCTGGTTGTACATCACGCCGTCGAACCGCATTTCGGCGATTGATGAATTGGCGTCGCACAATGCCCTGACTCCGGGCAAACCCGAAATCGCCTCGGCTGCAAGATTGGCCGCATGGCCTGATGCCATCTTGACGTATTCGTCTCCGATCAGGGTGTTGATATTCAGCGGACAACCCGTCAGGCAATCCACCTGCACCGCCACCACGTAACCGGTTGTTCCCGGATCCAGGTCGAACATCAGAAAGCTCGCCGTCTGATTCGGAGTCAGGCAAACGTAGGTATCCGCCACAGAACAGCTCGCCCCATCAATGAAGAACAGATGCACGCAGGCCGACCATTGATTTTCAACATTGGTAATGTTGATTCTTGTGTTGGTCAGGTTCGGACTGGCGGCGTCGGACGTGTAGTAAGGGAAAATCAGCACTGACCCGGATTTCTGATCGCTGATTTGCGAAGCGGGCGGCAGATTTGGTCCCGGGCCGGGCGGGATTTTCTCCACCGGCACGCACAATGTCGAAACGTTGTTGGCCGGGACGATTTCCAGTTGCTCCGAACTGATTACTGCCGTGTTGCATAACAAGGTTCCAGCGAACTTCATCGGCAGCAACACAACCAGTCGAATTGTTGCCGTTGCCTGGGCTGCCAGATTCCCCAGGTTACAGGTGATTGTTGAAGTGCCGCTGCACGTGCCTTGCGATGGTGTCGCCGAAACCAGTGTCACTCCGGCGGGCAAAGTGTCCGTAACTGTCACGCCCGTCGCCGCGCCGGGCCCGAAATTGACGATAGAGAGCGTGTAGGTGAACTGGGAATTCTCATACGCGACCGGTGACGAGCCGGTCTTCACCACGCAAACGTCAACTCCACAGTCAGCGCTTACTGCTATCGTGAACGTACTGCTGGCTGTGCAACCCGCTGCCGTCGTCACCGTCACATTAAGTACGACCGGGCCGACATTGCCTGCTGTAAACGTAATGCTGCGCGTGCCCTGCCCTGAGGTGATCGTGCCGCCCGCAATCGTCCAACTGTACGTCGCGCCTGGGCCCGCATCTGGCACCGAAGCCGTGTTGCCGGTCGAAAGCGGACAAACAATCGGGAGCGGCCCGGTAATCGCTGTGACGGGCAAGGGGTTAATGGTGACAATGCGAGAACCGTTTGCAGTGCATCCGAACTGCGTTGTGACCAGGACATTCAGAGTGAGAGGGCTGATTGTGCCCGCCGTAAACATGATGCTGGACGTGCCCTGCCCGGAATTGATCGTACCGCCCGTGATCGTCCAGGTGTAGGTAGCGCCCACACCCGCATCCGGCACAGAGGCCACGTTGCCGGCCAAAAGCGCGCAGACGGCATTTGGCGTAGTGATCGTCGTAACGGGCAGAGGGCAGACGACAGTCAATGTTGCGATGGCTGGAGATGAATTGTTGCCCCTGCTGGTCTGCAATGCGCCAGCAGGAATAGTGTTGATGTAATTGCCCGCCGCTGCCGCAGTCACATTCACCATCACAGTGCAGACACCCGGAGCGCCGCCGGGAATTGCGCCGCCCGTCAATGTCACTGTGCCGCCGCCAGCGATTGCAGTTACCGCACCGCCACAGGTGTTGGAGGCGTTTGGCACTGCGGCAATCACGACACCCGCTGGCAATGTATCAATGAACGGCGCGATCAACGTAGCAGCGCCAGCGCTTGGGTTGATCAAAGTGATGGTAAGAGTCGAGACTCCGCCAGCATTGATTGTCGCCGGGCTGAATGCTTTGGCTATCGTGGGTGGGCCATCAATTGACACAACGGTCAAAGTCGCGATGGCCGGAAAGATATTGCTGCCAACGCTGGTCAGCAAAGCGCCAGCAGGGATTGTGTTGACGTAGTTGCCTGCTGTCGCCGCAGTTACATTCACCGTCACGGTGCAAGTGCCGGGTGCTCCGCCAGGAATCGCGCCACCTGTTAACGTTACCGTTCCAGTGCCCGCAACGGCAGTTACCACGCCGCCACAGGTGTTGGAAATGTTTGGCACAGCGGCAACCACCACACCCGCTGGCAATGCGTCAATGAGCGGCGCAATCAGCGCGGCAGGGCCAGCGTTGGGGTTGCTTAAAGTGATGGTGAGAGTCGAAACATCGCCAACATTGATTGTCGTTGGGCTGAATGCTTTGCCAATTGTCGGCGGTGAGTTGACAGCTAAAGTTGCAATCGCCGGAGTCAGGCTGTTGCCATGATTTGTCTGCAATGCTCCAGCAGGAATTGTGTTTAGATAGGTGCCTCCAAGAGCCGCTGTCACATTCACTGTTACCGTACAGGTGCCAGGAATAACGCTATTGCCTGCCGGGATCACTCCCCCAGTCAACGTCACCGCGCCTGTGCCAGCGACAGCGATTACGCTGCCGCCACATGTGTTGGAAGCATTCGGCACGGCGGCAATCACGACACCAGGCGGCAATGAATCGGTGAGCGGCGCTGTCAAAGTGGTAGCGGTATTGTTGGGGTTGCCCAAAGTGATTGTAAGCGTCGAAATACCGCCCGCATTGATCGTTGGCGGGCTGAATGCCTTGCTGAGCGTGGGAGTGCAAAACGCGGCGGAAACGGCGTTGGTATCCATTGTTACTGCGCCAGTTCGCGCCAAAGCTCTGCCGGACAAGGTGGTGTTGGTCGTTAAGGTGATGCTGGCGAGCGCCAGAATGTCTCCCACGAACGCAGTGGCTGTGCCAAGGGTCGCGGAACTGCCCACCTGCCAAAACGCGTTGCAATTTTGACCGCCATTAATCACCTGCACCATCGAACCGGTGGCTGTCGTCAGCGTGCTCCCAATCTGAAAAATGAAAACCGCCTCCGGGTCTCCCTGAGCGTCTAGCGTGAGCGTTCCCGTCAACTGCGCCGATGAATTAAAACAATAGACGCCGGGCGCAAGTGTCAATCCCCCAAGATCCTGGCCAGTCAGATTTGCGTCACAGGGCATGCCTGCTAGCGAATTGTATGCAATGGTGAGATCGGCCTGTGCCTGAAGTGCAACCGGATCATTTGCGTGGATTACTCCAGTCACAACTCCCGGGCCAAAACCAGTAATGGCAGTTCCTGGCCACACACCCAGATCGCCGGTAACCATGGTCGGGCCGGTATTGGTTACCGTCGAACCACCCAGGACTGCAAAGCTTTCTGCCGTCCCCAATGAGGGCGCCGCAGCGGCGGACGCGGCAACAGTGGGCGCGGGACGATAACGCGCGGCAGTATGACCGTAAAAAACTGCGGCGAATCCCACGCTGGCCAAAAGAATAAAGGCTGCAACCGACGACAGATGCCAGCCCCTGATGAATCTCAACGTTGAAGTGCCGAGTGTAGAAAAAATCGTTTGTGTGTGTCGCATGTGAGAATCCTTCTGGGAAAGATATGCTTTTGTTAGTTAGGTCAGTCAGAGAGAGCATTTTCCGTGAGAGCAGGCAAAGCTCTCCCTCAACGAGATGGGTAATCTCGCGACTTTAATGAATACAAAGGTCTTCCGCTGCCCTATGAATGTGTTGAATGCAGAGATATGCCGAACTACTCATTGCCCAGTGAGTAAGCAATGAGGTGAGGCCTGAACTTGAGATCGAATCGAGCTACTTGGTCCTTAGGGCCAATGGCATTGAATTAAGCCAATAGTTTTTTGACATACTTATGGAAACGTAA
>CAYLJQ010000676.1:0-4071 GCA_964383955.1 uncultured Heliomicrobium sp.
TTCAGTTTAAGTCTTCAACCGTGCGCATTGCCCGTTCGGTAATCATTGTTACAGGTTTTGTCTTGTTGCTAATGGGAGCGCTACGGTTCAGTGGCTTGTTGCCTGCAACATTTGCCGCTGCCACGGTTCAAAACAGCGTATCCGTCACAACAGTATCAGCAGCCAGCTTCGTCGGTTCTCCGGCTCCGTTGGGACAAAGTTCAATTGCCGCAGCTTTCGGAACGCAACTTTCTTCCGGCCTTGAAATCGCAACCACGCAGCCTTTGCCGACTACGCTCGGTGGAACTTCTGTGACTGTTGGCGGCGTCCCGGCTCCGTTATTTTTTGTTTCGCCGGGGCAAATCAATTATCTGGTTCCGCCGAATGTTCCAGCCGGAGACGCGCAAGTGGTTGTGACATCGGCAGTCGCCGGAGATCAAGTCGTTTCGCGCGGCCAAATCCGTGTTGCCGGAAACGCGCCCGCCATTTTTACTGCGAATTCCAATGGAATCGGCGTTCCGGCGGCAGTTACAGGCCGGGTTAATGCCAGCGGCCAGTTTGTTTTCGATCCGAATCCGCCATTTGAACCCGACCCGGTTACGCCTGGGCGTTTGATCCCGTCGCCAATTGATGTGGGGACAGACACGCGTCCGGCGTTTTTGATTTTGTACGCTACTGGACTCCGAAATGTGGCTGCGGGTTCCGTAAAGGCGGTCATCGGCGGCATCGAAATTCCTGTCACGCCGGTTGAAGCGCCGGGCTTTATCGGGCTGGATCAGGTGAATGTCCAAATTCCGCTTAGTTTGAAAGGCAGCGGCCTGGTGAATGTGGCGCTGGTTGCCGCAGGAGTGTCATCCAATCCCGTGGCCGTCAATCTGGCGGGAACGCCCAGCGCCATTTTGTCAGTTACCGGCTTCAGTGTTACCGAACCCGCCGTTGCCGGACAAACCATCAGCATCAATGGCAACGGATTTTCAGCCAATCCTGCCGACAATGTAGTTCGATTCGGAACCGCGCAGGGGCGCGTGATTTCCGCGACTTCCTCTCAACTGACAGTCATCGTTCCTTTCGGAGCCGAATCGGGCAAAGTCCTGATTCAAACTCCGCAAGGCGAAACGCGCAGTGCAGCATCGTTTCGCGTCAAAACTTCGATCAGCGGGATTGTGCAATCCACAGGTTCTGCGTCAACCAGTCCTTCGCCGCTGGAAGGCGTGGCGATTCGCGTTGTCGGTTCCAATATCAGCGCGCGCTCCAACCGGGAAGGCGCGTTTGTCATTACAGATATTCCGGCAGGAGCCGCCGTCCTGGAAGTGGATGGCGCAACGACCAACAGTTCGCCGCCGTTTCCGCGCATCACGCTGAAAATTACTGCGAACGCCGACCGTGACAATCAATTTGTGCAGCCAGTCAGTTTGCAACAGATCAACGGTGGGTCGGGGAACGTGGGCAGTTTTAACGGTGAGTCGGCTGTTGAAGAAGATTTGTCGGTGAATAATCGGTGGTCGGCACCACTAAACCAACTGGTTTCGCAGTTGAACAGAGGCGTGAATCCGTCGGCAACTTCTTCCCGGCTCCCAATTCCCGATCCCCGACTTCCCGCAACAAAGCAACAAGCGACCAGTAAAAGCACGGTCATTTCCAGTCAGGGCATTTCGCTGGAAGTGCCGCTTGGAACCACGGTGCGCTTTCCGGATGGAAAACTCAGCGGATCAGTGCAATTGACGTTGGTGCAGCGGTCGCGGCTGCCAGGGTTGTCTTTGCCTGTCGGAGTCTATTCGTCGTCAATTGCGCAAATCACGCCGCTGAACACAGAGTTTACGCCTGGTGCCAGTCTGACGTTTCCGAATCCCGACCAAGCCAATTTGCCGCCCGGCGCAAAAGTGGATGTGTACCGGTACGATTTTCAAAGCGGCGCATTTATCAAACGCGGCACGGCAACAGTGACGGCAGACCGCGCTCGTGTCGTTTCGGATGGCCGCGTGGTTGATCTGGCCAGTTTCTGGTTTGTCGCGGCTCCGGGCGGAGTGACAACCGTCGTTGGTCGAGTCGTCAACGAATTCAACCTTCCGGTTTCCGGCGCGAAAGTTACGGTTAACGGACGTTCCGGAACGACGGACTCAAACGGCGGCTTCGGTATTGCTGACGTGGCAACCGCAGGCGGCGCGCAGCTTCAGGCTGAAGCCGTCTTGCCGCGCCAATGGGCCACAGCACCACGCGGAACTTCTGCGCTGACAACTCCGGTCGCCGGAGGCGTGACCAAAGTCGGCACAATTACTTTGAGCAATACGAACGTCACCGGATTGGTGCTGTCTCCGTTCGTAATTGATTTCAATTCTGCCGACCCGCCGCAAAAAGTTGACGTGACATTGACGCAACCTGCGCCGACCGGTGGATTGGTTGTGACACTGACCAGCCGCAATACGGCTGTGGCCACGGTTCCGGCGAATGTGACGATTCCCGCTGGGCAGACCACTGTTTCATTCAACGTCACGCGGGCAGGGGCTGGCGCGGCGATTATCGAAGCCAAAGCGACTTTGGCCGGAACCACGCTGGAAACCTTTGCCGTCGTGACGGTTTCGCAACCCTCGCCCACGCTGACTGCCGTCAGTCCAACCGCCGCTGCGCCCGGCGCGAAAATTACCATCAGCGGCACGGGCTTCAGTTCCATTGCCGACAACAACATTTTCGGAATGTTTCGCGGCAACAACTTGATTTGGATTTTCGACCCGGACGACAACGAAATCCTGATTGACGGAACCGGCAGAATTTCCGTTCGGCTGGAAGTTCCGCCGGTTGGAACGGGCGCGGTCAACATTCGCGCAGCCGTCGTCAACCAATTTACAGGCGTGTTGTCGGACATCAGCGCGCCGCTGAATTTCACCGTCAACGCTTCCAGCGTGCCAACGCCCATGCTGTCTGGCGTCTCGCCGATTCAGGGAAAACCGGGCGACCGCTTAACGCTGACCGGCAGCAATTTCAGCACGGCGATTGGCGAAAACCGCGTGATCTTTCGACAGGAAAGCTTTGAAATTCGCGCGCGTGTCGTTCAGGCCAGCGCGACGCAATTGACCGTGGTTGTTCCATCGTTCGGAGTTTCGCCCGGCCCGGCAACGATCATCGCCAGCCGCGTCGCCAGTGATGGCGCAAAGTCGAACGCTTCGAACGCGCTGGAATTCACCATCACCGAAGAAGCCGGACCGCCGCCGAAACCGACGCTGGCTTCGGTGGTCAACGCCACGACCAACCAATCCGCGGGACGTGACGGCAACACCATTCGCGCAACGGGAACCAATTTCGGTCTGAACTTTTTCAACGTTCAGCAAGGCGATGTGGGCAATGACGAACCGCGGCTTTCGCTGTTTTTGTTTTACCAGAACAACCGTTACATCACGTTCACGTTGGCAACCGGCGCGCAAGGCGGAACGCAACTCAACTCAATTGTTCCCACGGGCTTGGCCACCGGGCAGGCGCAAGTCACCATTGTCACTTTCGATCTGGAAACCGGTTATTTGAGCGACGAAAGCAACACTGCCAATTTTCAGATTACAGTCGGCAGTTTGCGCCACATCAACGAAGACGAACCGAACGATTCAATTGAAACGGCGACGGAGCTGACGTACCCAATCATCGTGGATGGCGAGGCGCGACTGAGCGACCCGGCGGATTTGGTGATTCAGTTCAATGATGGTTCGACGGAAAAGCTGCACGATCTGTTTTATTTGAAAGTGGATGCAGACACGCCGCTGACCGTGACGCTGGCATTTTTGCCGACCGCCGATCTAGATTTGTTCCTTTTGCAGGAAGATGCGGATGGCAATTTGGTCGTCGTTGGCCGGTCAACCAATTCCCAAACGATCGTTGAACAATTGGCCGGGACCTTCAAAACGGGCGAATACTTCATTGCCGTTGGAGCCTTTGCCGGCAGCAGCGGCTATCTGCTGACGGTGACTCAGGGGCTGGCTTTGAATGAAGCTGGTGCGCCGGTTAGCGTAGGCAACAGGCAGCCGGTACTTGTGGAACGGAATAGGGACTGAGTCCGCGAAGAGTCATAACAAATAAGCCGCGCCAGAGTTCGCTTTCGCTACCAAGTGG
>CAYLJQ010000677.1:0-4067 GCA_964383955.1 uncultured Heliomicrobium sp.
CATCTAAAAATGTCTCATTGCCGGACTCGACGCTCCCTACCGGTCGCGGTACTGCCTCAGTTGCCTCCATCGCGCCAAGCGACATCGGAAATACCAGTGGCCGCACAAACGAAGGATGACCATTTAGCCGAATGCCTATGGCTCCGTGCAGCACGCGAAAAAGTTGATAGACAATCTGCAATCGTCCAACCGTCGCAGCTTTGATCCCGCGAATCAGTTTGGCGGATTGTTCCTGCAAGCCGAAGCGTTCGGATAACCCAATTGCCGGTAGCGTGATGATGAACAAAGTCATCAGCCGATTGTCGGCAAACGCTTTCCCAAGGATGTTGATAATCCCGGTTTGGCCGGGTTTGGTCAGCAGCGGCAACTGTTGGAAAAAGCTTTCGTGGGAAAACAGTGGTAATCCAGCGACAAGTCCCGTCGCCAACGCGGCAACAACGACGACCAAAGTCGTTCTCAGCTTCAACGCGATGCCGACGACGATAATAACCACACCAATGAGTTTGAGCAGATCCTGTGCGTGCAAAGCGGTGACCTCCCAGGTTGTTGACAAGAATCGTTCAGGGTGAATAAATCGCGGCAACTTGATACCACACAACGGGAGAATTCATGAACTATCGAACTTTAGGCAGAACAGGCATAAACGTGTCGGAAGTTGGCTACGGAGCCTGGGGAATTGGCGGCGTTCAATGGACGGGCGGCGACGATGACGAAGCCAAGCGAGCGCTGAATCTGGCGATTGACCAGGGGTTGAATTTCATTGATACGGCGCTGGCTTACGGACGCGGCCACAGCGAACGGCTGGTTGGCGAAGTCGTTCGCGGGCGCAAAGAACGGATTTTCATCGCCACGAAAATTCCGCCGATGAACATGCAATGGCCTGCCCAAGCAGTTCCGCTGGAAGAAGTTTTTCCCGCTGAATACATCATTCAATGCACGGAAACCAGTTTGCAGAATTTGGGCGTCGAGAGAATTGACCTGCAGCAATTTCATGTCTGGCATGACAACTGGGCCCAGCGCACGGAATGGATCGAAGCCATTTCGAAACTTCGCCAGCAGGGAAAAGTTGGCCACGTTGGCATTTCAATCAACGATTACCAGCCCGCAAATGTCATTAAAGCCCTGCGAACCGGTTACATAGATGCCGTCCAGGTGATTTACAACATTTTCGAACAGGCACCGAACGAAGAGCTGTATCCGGTTTGCCAGGAATTGAACGTCGGCGTGCTGGCGCGCGTGCCGTTTGATGAAGGCGGTTTGACCGGAGCCATCAAACCAGACACGGTTTTTCCCGAAGACGATTTTCGTTCGTGGTTTTTCCGTGGCAATCGCAAACAAAAAGTATTTGATCGCGTGGAAAAACTAAAAGCTTTGCTTGGCCCGGAAGCCGCAAGCTTGCCGGAACTGGCGTTGCGTTTCACGCTCAGTCACGACGCCGTCAGCACAGTGATTCCCGGCATGCGGACGATCAAACACGTTGAATCCAACATTGCCTGTTCCGATGGCCGAAAGCTGTCGCCAGAATTGCTGGAAAAACTGAAGGCGTTTTCCTGGGATCGAACCGGCGACTGGTAAAAAGGAGTTTTGATGAGCAAACCTGTTCCAGCCATTGAATTTCGCAATGTTTCGATCAGTTTCGAGGATGTGCCAGCCCTCAAACAAGTCAGCTTTGCGCTGTATCCCGGTGAGCTGATTTGCATTACGGGCGATTCGCAATCCGGCAAGTCTGTGCTGTTGCGGTTGGCGCTGGGATTTCTGCAAGCCGATGAAGGTGAAATTTGGATCAACGGAACCAACATCAACGGCCTGGACGAAACCGAACTGCTGAGTATTCGCCGCGGATTGATGGGCATGGTCTTTCAGGAAAACGCGCTGTTCACCGGGCAGTCGGTTTTCGAAAACGCCGCTTACCGACTGATGGATCAGGAATGGCCAGAAGACAACATCGAAAAATCCGTGGTGGAAATTCTGACCTTCGTTGGGTTGCAAAATGAACTGGAAAAACAAGCCGAAGAGTTGTCCGGCGGGATGAAGCGGCGTTTGGAATTGGCGCGGGCCATGGTGGGCTGGCCCAAAATCATGCTGTACGATGAACCGACCGCCGGACTGGACCCGATCAACGCCCACCAGGTAATGGATCTGGTGATTCGCGCACGCGATGTGCACGGCATTTCTTCGCTGTACGTCACCAAAATGCTGCACGAAATTTCCTATCTTGCCACCAACCGCGCTCAGCGCGACGAACAAGGCGGCAGTTCAATTGTTCCCTCAGAGCAATTGCCCGAAGCCCACGTCATGTTGCTGGAAGAAGGCCGGATTGCATTCTTCGGTTCGCCGCTGGAGTTTGAACAAAGCACTTTGCCTGCGGTTCAGCACATGCTTCATCCCGTCACCAATGCGCTTCATGACGACCTGGAAGTTGATAACCCCTGGGAACAGAATCGCCGCACTCGTGAAAAACAGTCATAAC
The DNA here is from genome assembly GCA_964383955.1 of uncultured Heliomicrobium sp. Taxonomy (GTDB): domain Bacteria; phylum Acidobacteriota; class Blastocatellia; order RBC074; family RBC074; genus RBC074. The sequence continues at coordinate 2,471 of CAYLJQ010000677.1, forward strand.
CCCGCCCGACTTTCGCCATTCAGTTAGTAAATCGCGTGGTCTCCTGGAAGGCCTGGCTCAGCCAAAGTTCGCGGAATTTTCCCAACTCATCGGGGAATCAGCGGTGAAATTCACCCAAATACGAAAGCTAGATTGACTGTTTTCAGCGAGATAGCTGCTGGCATAGCTGTTGCACAGGGGTTTCCGGTGAAAGAGTCTAATGGGAGGGCAAGCGAAGCTGTAAAAATTTGGAGGTAATGACATGAAAGCCCAACAAGCATTGGAACCTAAAACAACAGAGAAACCGATTTTTGTCGAAGCTGAAAAGCTGATCAATCGCATGGAAGAAATGACCAGGAACGTGGCGCATCGCGCGTACGAATACTTTGAAGCGCGAGGCCGCCAGTTTGGCAAGGAACTGGAAGACTGGTTTCGCGCTGAATCGGAATTCATGCGCTATGTGCCGGCGACGCTGAAAGAGGACGAAACGCAGTTCACGATTCAAGCCGAAGTGCCGGGATTCAAAGCCAGCGAAATCAAAATCAGCGTCGAGCCCAGACGAATAATTTTGGAAGGGAATTTGGAGCAAAGCTCCGAAGAAAAATCCGAAAAAGTTGTTTTCAGCGAACGGCGAACCAATCAGTTTTGCCGCTCTTTCAATCTGCCCGCAGAAGTCGAACCGGACAAGGCAGTTGCCAATTTGAAGGACGGCTTGCTGGAAATTGCATTGCCGAAATTGCCGGTTCGGCAGCCGGTCGGGGTTGAAATCAAAACCGCTGGCTGATGCAAAAAATAACCTGTCTGGGCTGTGAAGTGCTTTTTGACTTCCCCTGAAGGTTTGGGGCAGTCCGGGCAGGTTATCCGCTCATATTTTAACGAGGTGAAGAGCCATGACATACAAATCAGACAATGAGCTGCAAAGCGAAGTAATGTTCCAGCTTGGCTGGGATTCGCGTGTAAAACAAACCGAAATCGGCGTGACGGTTCACAAAGGAATTGTGACACTAACCGGCAAGGTGGAAAGTTATGCGAAAAAGCTGGCTGCGCAACAGGCGGCTCACCGCGTAAAAGGCGTGCTGGATGTGGCAAACGACATCGAAGTTCACATCCCCGGCAGTTTGAGCCGCACGGATGAAGAAATCGCCCGAGCCGTTCGTCACGCGCTGGAATGGAATGTGCTGGTTCTGGCGGACAACATTCATTCAACGGTATCCAATGGCTGGGTTACGCTGGAAGGGGATGCCGAATATTACCGTGAACGAGTGGACGCTGAACGCATCATTTCCCAGTTGCCGGGTGTGCGTGGAGTGACCAACGAAATTCAGGTTTCTTTGCCGGTTGAACCCGAACGCATCAAATTTTTGATTGAGGATGTTCTGGAGCGGCGCGCAGATCGCGAAGCCGACCGTATTCGCGTCAAGGTTGCTGACAATCAGGTCACACTGACCGGCGCAGTGAATTCATGGGAGGAAAAGAAAGCGATTCTTGGCGCGGTCAGCCATACGCCGGGCGTGGCCGCTGTTCACGATCATTTGTTTATTGACCCTTACCATTTGCGGTTTGAAAAAGCGCATATTTGACTGCATAGCTCTCACTCGTCAGTCCACAACTTCAACGC
>CAYLJQ010000678.1:0-4058 GCA_964383955.1 uncultured Heliomicrobium sp.
TGAAAACGCTATCTTCAAAACGCCCCATGTTGAGTTTACTTTGTATTGTTGTGCTGGTCGGAAACTTGTTCCTGCAACCGATTGCGGCAATCGCCAACACAGCGCCTGCAACCGGGCAACTTTCCTTTGCCAGACAAGTGACTGTTAATGGCAAAGAAGCTACCGCCGGGCAAACACTTTTCAATGGTGACAGGATTAGAGTTTCGGGTTTGGGATCGGCAGTCATCAATCTTGGCAAACGCGGTCGCATTGAATTGGGCAAGGATACGGAATTTGTCATCTCCCTGACTGACGATCTGATTGGTGGTGAAATGGCATACGGATGCATGGGTATCATTGCTTCGGGCGGGACCAACACTTCCGTCAAAACCAATCAAGGCATGGTTAGTTCCGACGGCAATGAACCGAGTTCATATTTCCTGGGCCAACGTGGCCAACAGGGACGGTTAATTCCCAGCCTTGGCGAAGCCAAGATGTTGATGATGGACGGCAAAACGGAAAATATCCCAACCGGCACTTCGCTGGACATTGATTCGCCCAGTGGACAAAACCTGCTTTATCGCCGCAATGCCAGCACCTGCACTTCCAGCATGAGCTGTGCGTGCGGTCTTTATGATCCGAATACTAATTCGACCAGGGCATCCAACCAGCAGCAGGCGAACACACCGGCTTCCAGCCCATCATCAAGTGCGCCTTCCGCAGCGGCAGGCAATGGAAGCATGACGTTGCCGCTGTTGTTTACGGCGGTCTTAGGCGCTTCGATGGCAGTCTTTTTTGCAAATAATCCGGGCGGGCCCGCAGTTCGTGGCAACGGATTGACCTGTGTAGACAACAGAGGTTTTTTCTGCCGGCAGGTCAGCCCGACAACGCCCACGACGCCGCCGCAACAGTAAGTTTTGAATTCCGGCAAGAGCGCAAGCAAGTAACTTGCGCTCTTGCCAGTTGAAGCCCTCTTCGCCCCCTGCTGTTTTCCATCCGACTTCAACTTCTCTCCTGCCGCCCCCCTCGCTGCGCTAGTTCTTGCCATGAAGATTTCGCTCCATCTTTCATCTATTGGCCTTCGTGTTGTGCTTTTTGGCGTGACATTAATTTTGTGCGCTGGTTTGGTTGGTGTTGAACTTCAGCGATTTATCACTTCCGTGGTGGGTGGCGCGGGTATGAATGTTGATCTTCCCACACTGAAATTCGCGGCTGATTACTTTCCAAATTCCGCCAAACTTCAGGCGCGGCTGGCTGCGCGAATGATTGAAAGTCAGACGGACAGCCAACAAAGCCACGAAGCTCTTTCTGAAGCAGCATTTCAACATGCCCACAAAGCTGTAGAACTGTTCCCGTCAAACTATGAATATTACTTGTTGCTTTCGGCGGCTTCGGAAATGAAAGGAGATTTGAGCGGCGCGGAATCAGCGTTACGCGAAGCGGTTCGGTTGGCTTCAAACAATGTCAACGTGCGATGGCAGATGGGCAATTTGTTTTTGCGGCTTGGCAAACTTGACGAATCTTTGAATGAATTCCGCTTTGTTGCGGAAACTGAAGCCAGACAATTGCCGAACATACTCAATCTGCTGTGGAAAGCGACAAATGGCGATTTGGCGTTTTTAGAACGTGTGGTCAGCAATGGCCCCCTGGCCAAACTAAGTTATGCGGAATTTCTGGCTGAACAAAAACAGTTTGAAGCCGCCGCTCAAAATTTTTCCCAGACCGATCGAAACATTCGTTTGCAGTCACTGGAAACCGGGCGAATCCTGGATGTGTTTTTGAAAGCTGGGAAGTGGCAGATGGCTGACGGTTTGTGGCGCGACCTGATGGCAAACCTTTCGGACGATTCGCCATTGTGGAATGGCGGTTTTGAACACAATTCCCGCAAAGGCTTGACCCAGTTTGATTGGCAGTTGACCAACAGCGGATACGCGAGATTGGCGATTCAACCCGGCGGGCGATCGGACAAAAAAGCTCTGCGATTGGCGTATCTGGGAGTTGATACAACAAGGCTGGATCGCGAAGTGCAGCACATCGCAGTTTTGCAACCAGGACGATCCTATCGGCTGGAATGTTTTGCCAAACCAGAAAAACTGGTTGTCACAGAGGACGCACCGCAAGTTGCGATTCTGCGCGCAGATAATCGTGAAATTATCGCGACGTCGGCTCCGATTTCACCTTCTATGAACGATTGGCAAATGCTGACAGCGGATTTTGCTGTGCCGTCCGATCTGGCAGCAGTCATTGTCACCATTCGGCAGATTCCTCGGTATCGGTACGCAGACCCAACCCGTGGCGTCATCTGGTTTGACGATTTCAGTTTGAAAGCGCAATGAAAATTTCGTTCGATCAAATTATCTCGACAGGTTTCCTGACCCTAGCCGTTTTCTCGGCCATCGCGCATGGCGTGGTTGAGCCCTGGTCGGAATTGATTTTTGTGCTGTCTGTCGTGGCGCTTTGCTTGTTGTGGGCAATCAAAGCGGTCAAAGAAAAACGGTTATCGCTTTTCATTCCTGCAAATTTGTGGCCCCTGGCCGGACTGGTTTTGTTGGGGTTGGCGCAAAGCCTGTCTTTCAAAAAGGGAAGCGGGAGCATCGCCAGTCTTTCACTGAATATAGAAGCAACAAGAGGAACAACTCTATTGTTGGTTTGTTTGCTGCTGACTTCCCTGCTGGCGTCAAATTTTTTGACGCATCGCCAACGGCTGCAAACGATGATGCAGTTTTTGACAATCTTTGGATTGGTGCTGGCGACGTTCTCGCTGATTCAACACTTCACCTGGAACGAAAAGTTTTACTGGTTCCGGGCCGTGGAAAACAATCCTTCTTTTGGGCCGTTCGTGAATCGCAACCATTTCGCGGGATACATGGAACTGCTGTTGCCGTGGCCAGTGGCGCTTATGCTAACCCGGCCACGCAGCGTGGCAGAAAAATCCTTTTATCTTTTCCTCACTGCCTGGATTGCAATCGTCGCAGTGTTTTCACTTTCGCGCGGCGGAATGATCAGCATCCTGGCTCAGTTGGCTTTTCTGATGATTTTCAGGCCTCGGCAATTTGACGAACCTGAAATCGGAGCCGTGCCTTCTCTGATGAAGATTTTTCTTCAACGCGGGGCAGCGACAGCGATCATTCTGATAATTGTCTTCGGAGGGTTGACCTGGCTTGGTGCGGAACGGGTTGTAGATCGAGTGGCTGCGGGGTTTGAAGGCCAACAATCATCTGCAACACCGCAATCCATATCCGTTATCCCCGGATATGGGGATCGTAGCGAGTTGTGGAGAGATAGCTGGGAAATTTTCCGCGCAAACCCATTAACCGGAATTGGACTGGGAAGTTTTGAAAAGGCATTGCCCATTTACAACCAAAGCAGAAATGCAGGGCTGGTGGCATCCCAGGCCCATAATGATTATTTGCAGGTGCTGACAGATGCGGGGCTAATCGGTGGGCTGCTGGCGATCTGGTTTCTGCTGGCCACGGGCAGAGGAGTGCTTAAAGGCATGCAAGCCCAGGAACCATTGATGAGCCATGCGGTTTTTGGTTGTGGGGCCGCTCTGTTCGGCTTGATGGTTCACAGTCTGTTCGATTTCAACTTACAACTTTTATCGCATTCCTTGTTATTCCTTGCTTTCGCCGCCATTGCTTCACAGCTTGGCGAATTGGCGAAACTCATTACCAATACACGTGTCAGAGGTAAGGCTTATGCAAACGCCACAAGCAAATAACGGCAATCCACCGTTCGATCCCAACAAGCTGGCCAGTCAGCCAGAAACGACCGTCATGCCAATTAACTTTACGGAAGGAAGCATGGCGCCCAGCCCTTACTTCCCTCACGAGATGAAAAGCGAGGAAGAGCCCGGCTTTGATGTTCGTGAATTTATGCGTCGTATCCAACGGCGCAAATGGCTTATTCTGACAATTGTTACGATTGCCACTGTAATGTCAGCCGTGAACGCTTCCCGCCAAAAATCCATCTACATGGCCTCTGCCACAATTGAGGTCGGCAATAATCAGAACCAGATGCTGATCAAGGATGGCGACTTTTTCTATCACGATGACAATCAGGAACTGGAAACCGCCATG
>CAYLJQ010000679.1:0-4046 GCA_964383955.1 uncultured Heliomicrobium sp.
TACCCACTGGATCAAAACCTGTATCAAGCCGTCAAAGGAATGTCCGCCGCCGCGCAAGTCGTAGAGCAAGACGGATTGATCATCGCGGCTTCGAAATGCAACGACGGTTTTCCGGCGCACGGCAATTTCAAAACCTTGCTGTTCGACCACGATTCGCCGCAAGCGATTCTGGACACAATTCTTTCGCCGGGCTTCTCAATGTATGACCAATGGGAAGCGCAACTGCTGGCGATGATTCGGCTGAAAGCTCGCGTTGCATTGCACAGCGACATTCCGGCTAATGAAGTCCATCGCGCTCATCTGGAAGCAACCGCCGACATCGCGGCGACAATTGCCGAAGAGTTGAAACGCATCGGGCAGGACGCGCCTATCGCCGTTTTGCCCGAAGGTCCAATGACCATTCCCTATCTTGCTCGCGCAGCCACAGCAAACGATTAAACGCCACATTAAATTCTTTGGGCAGCCAGCGTTCGTGGTAATCTCTGGCCGCCCAAAATTCAATTCAAAATTTCGACCTCGACAGTGCCCCTAAATCTGTTTACTTGAAGGAGCACTGACCATGCGGAGCTATCCCCCTCTTCCTCATCAGCCGAGATTTCTTCTCACACCCCTGTTGGCCACCATACTTGCCATCTTCTTGATAAGTTTACCCGCCAGCGCACAAGTCAGAACTGATGGTTGCGATGTTTTCCGGGAGCTTCTTAAAAACAAACCGCCCAGCGACCAAAAAGCAGGCAGCATTCTTTTTTTCGCCAAATACACCAGCGACACGATTGATCCGCAACGCGAAGACACACGGATCAACATCACCAACATTCACACAATGCAGGACATTGATGTGCATTTGTATTTTGTAGACGGCAGCACTTGCAGCATTGCCGATGCGCAACTGACCCTGACGCCCAATCACACGGTCAGCTTTCTTGTCAGCGATCTTGATCCGGGAGTTGTCGGCTACCTGATCGCCGTCGCCAATTATTCCGGCGTGCCCACGCAATTCAATTATTTGATGGGCGACGCCTATTACCATGAACTCAGCGGGCTGACGGCCATGCTGCCGGCGATGGCCGTGGAAAAAGTCTCCGGCGGTGATCTTGTCGTTACGCCCGAAAGCACTGCTGACTTGGTTTTCGACGGAGCGCAATACGAACGCTTGCCGCAGACGGTTGCCGTGTCCAGTTTCAACAGTCAGGTGACGGACGAAACGACGCTGTCGCTGTTTGTTCCGACAACGAATCTTGGCATTGGAACCAACGAATCTCACTCTATTTTCACGCTGGTTTACGACGACACAGAACGAGTGCGGTCAACCAGCTTTCTGATTCGTTGTTACCGGCGACTGCCTCTAACTGGATTGCGTGTGATTGACGGGATGAACAATTTCGTCCGGGAAGGCCACACTGGCTGGATCAAGATGACGACGATGAACGAACGCCCAATTCTGGGTGCAGCATTCACGCGCGGATTGCGCTTCAGTGGCGCGCTGAACTTCAAACATATTTCCCTGCTGAAAACGTACACCATCACCGTGCCGGTGTTTTAGCCGGAAACGACGTGACAGCGGCGGCGTTGTAATGTTCAATGTCGCCGCTATGGAAAACAAACTTCATTCATCCACTTTACCTGTCGCTTCAACCGAAGAAATTCGATCTCATTTTCCTTCGCTCCAGCGCAAACACGACGGCCATCCAGTCGCCTACTTCGACGGCCCCGGGGGCACGCAAGTTCCGCGCGAAGTCGCCGCCGCCATCAGCGATTACCTGTTTCACCACAACGCCAACACACATTGGGCGTATCCGACCAGCGCCGAAACCGACGCATTGTTGATGGAAGCCCGGCAAACGTTTGCGGACTTTTTCAACTGCAACGCGGACGAAGTTTCCTTCGGCGCGAACATGACCACGATCACGTTTCACGTTGGCCGAGCTTTAGGCCGAGGGTGGAATCCAGGCGATGAAATTGTCGTCACAGAACTGGATCATCACGCCAACTCCGATACCTGGCGCGAACTTGCCAAAGATCGCGGTTTGACCATTCGCACAGTCAAAATGCTAACGGAAACCGGCCAACTGGATTGGGACGATCTGGAAGCGGCGATTAATTCCAAAACAAAACTGCTGGCCATCGGCGGAGCTTCGAACGCGCTCGGCACGGTCAACGACCTGCAACGAGCCGCCCGACTAGCGCATTCGGTTGGCGCGCTCGTTTATGTGGACGCGGTGCATTACTCGCACCATCTGCTGCCGGACGTGAAGGAATTGGAGTGCGATTTCCTGGCTTGTTCGGCCTACAAATTCTACGGCCCGCACATCGGAGTTTTTTACGGACGCCACGAACTGCTGCAATCGCTGGATGCTCCCAGACTGCAACCCGCCGCCAGCGCAGCGCCCGAACACTTGGAAACCGGCACCCAAAACCACGAAGGCATCATCGGAGCAGCAGCAGCCGTCAACTTCCTGGCTTCTCTGGCCAAAGTCGGGCAAGAAGGCGCAACCCGCCGCGAACGCCTGCAAAGCACTTATGACGCTTTGCACGAACGAGGGCTGGAACAGGTCAAACAACTTTGGGAAGGCTTGCAAGCAATTGAAGGTGTGACGGTTTATGGCCCCGATCCCAGTCAGCCACGTACGTCTACCATTTCCTTCACCGTCAAAGACATTCCGTCCGAAGAAGTCACCAAACATCTGGTCAATCGCGGCGTCTTCACTTCGCACGGAGACTTTTACGCGCAAACTGTTTTGGAAAAACTCGGCAAGACCGAACAAGGTTTAGTTCGTGCTGGCTGCGCTTGTTACACGACAACGGAAGAAGTCGCGCGGCTGATTGACGGCGTGCGCGAGATTGCGCACCGCTGAAGCCGCCAGCTTCAGCAAACTTCAGCCAGACGGAGATTCTTTATGATTCGGCACAACGACGAACCGGTTTACGAAGACTTTCTGGATCATCACGCGCTTGCGCGGCGCGTCGGCCATCATATTCTCCGTTGCCAGCCGCCGTACGTCGTAGGCATTTGTGGATCGTGGGGAGCGGGAAAAACCAGTTTTCTGCGCAAGCTGTGGATTTATCTGGGAGAAAAATTCCCTCTACCCTACGACTCCACAAACCAACTGACGGAAAAAGAGCGGAAGAACGAAAAGAAGATCGAAGAACTGAGAGAAAAGATTCTGACTGATTGGTTTTGCGAAACGCGCTTTGATTTCAAACAACGCTGCAAAGACCACAACGGCAAGGAACGTCAGCTTGAACTGATCTGGTTCAATCCGTGGCAGCATCAATTTGAATCAAGCCCATTGATCGCCTTGCTGAATGAAATCCGCCGTCACTTTTCAGCCAAACATCAATTGCTGAATGAAGCCGGAAAGATTTCAAAGCTCGGCATTCACGCGACTCTGAAAGCGATTGGCGATGCCGCCAAAGGCTTGAAGATTCCATTGCCAACGGTTCAGGGATATACCGAAAGCCGGCGCGAGTACGAAGCCGAAAACTTTTCCGAGCAACTGACTTCGCAGCGTTTCCGCGATCTGTTTGAAGAAGCGATCAACGAAATTACGGGTGGCAATGGCTTGCTGGTCATCTTCATTGACGACCTGGATCGGTGCGAAGGCGACGTGGCGTATCGGCTGCTGGAAGCATTAAAGCTTCATCTGAACACGAAAAATTGCGTCTATGTTCTTGGCCTCGACCAGCAGCATCTGGAAGAATCCATTGCCAGAACATTGTCGGGCGAGAAAGAAACCTGGCAGTTTCGCTACGTCGCACGGGATTATCTGAACAAGATGTTTCAGGGATTGTTCGTGCTGCCGGTTCCTCGGCGGACGAGTCGGTACGTCGAAACTCTGCTGAACAAGCAAGACGAATTCTTTTGGAAACGACTGGAACAGCTTTTTGAGTTCAACGATGACGATTGGCCCGAACTGGTGGCGGCATTGGATGAAAACCTGCCGCACAATCCACGAAAGATCAAATCGTTCATTTCTTCTTGGAAGCTGTTTCTGGACACGCTGCCCGAAAAGGCTGAAAAGCTGGATTGGCGTTTGACGCTGGTG
>CAYLJQ010000680.1:0-4037 GCA_964383955.1 uncultured Heliomicrobium sp.
TGTCGAACTGGGCAGGAAAGACCTCATCGCCTACAAAGACATAGTTTTTGTAGCGATAAACTTCGTGCGTTCCGGCAAGCCAACCGTCGCCGTACAGTTCGTTGTGATTGAATCGAAGCTGGCTGACCAGTTTCGGGCTTTCGGGAGAGCCGCCTTTGACGCCAGCGCCGACATCCAGAATCACCAATCCGTCGCGCCAATAAGCCAGATACGCCAAACCGTCTTTGATTTGCACGTCGTGCAAATAGCGTCCTGCTTCACCAAAGCCTTCGCTGGTAGGTTTTGGCCCGCGAAGCGGAACTTCCCAGCGTGCGACTTCTTTTGGGTGCTTCACGTCTTTGAAGCTGATGACGCGCATTGAACCCGTTGCGTCATCTGTCAGGTACACGTACTGACCATCAATGTAGGCGCTGTGAACTCCGCCGGTTACGGTTTCCGTGTATTCGGAAAGGACTTTGGGATGCGCTAAATCCGTCGTGTCCAAAAAGACAATCCCATTTTTGCGGCTTGAAGCGCCTTCGCGTGTGACCACGCCGATTTTGCCATCGGCTGTCAGACTGACATCGTTGACCACACGCGCGTCCACTTTGACGGTTTCGGTCAACTTCGGATTTTTCGGATCGCTGATGTCGTAAACCTGAATCTGATCCCAGATGGTTGAAATGTAAATGTAGTTTCCGAACATCCATTGTTCGGAAGCTTGAATGTCTTTCAGGCGAATGCGGCCAACGGTTTCCAGTGCACGTTCGGCATTACGCGGAGTCACGACGATCGTTGCGGCCGCAGATTGTTCGCCAACGGAAGCCGTGACGACATAGGTTCCCGGATTGTTCGCGACAAAGCCTCCGTCGCTTTCAATGATGGCTCCGCTGCCGCTAACGGCCCAGCGAACGGCTGCGCTTTTGATTGCCGAGCCGTTGGCATCTTTGGCCAGCGCGTTGAAGCGAATGACATCGCCTGTGCGAGTGTCGCTCGTTCTGGGTTCAACGGCGATGCTGCGAACGTTGCTTTTGATGACTTCAATCGTCAGGTCGCTGGCGACGGCATCGGCTTTCGCGGAGATTATCGCTTTGCCAGCAGCGATGCCCGTCACCAAGCCTGCCGAATCCACAGCCGCAACTGCCGGATTATCCGAAACCCAACTGAGCTTCACGTCTTCACGCGGATCGCCATTCGCGCCGACAGCCTTCGCGCCAAGTTTGTAAGTTCCGCCAATGACCAGCGGCGCGCTGAGCTTGGCAATTTCAATCGTTTTGACCTTCGCCGGTTTGACGCGAATTGTGGCGCGCGCCGGGCGGCCATCAATGACAGCAATGACCTGAACTTCGCCGGGAGCAAACAGGCTGATGCGCCCGTCCATATCCGCCGCTGCAATGTCGCTGGGCAACGCCACCCAAAAACCGGCCTTTACGTCCGACTGCTTTCCGCTTTCGTCTGTCGAGATTGCTTTCAGTTGAACCTGCTGGCCGACTTCCGCTTCGCTGGTGGCTGGGCTGATGGCTGCGGTTTTGCCGGATTGCGCCGAAACTGAAATGACAGATTGGGCCGAGAAAATTGCAAAAGCCGCCGCGCTTAACAACAGGGCTGCCAGCGACAGACGCTTGCGATTGGCGATCATAGCTTTGTCCTCCGAAATGGCGAATTGTTTTTGGTAATCACAGACGGGCGAACTTATAGCACTCGCTGGGAAGTGGAACAAGATGGCGTTCAATCCACAAAAACTCTGACAGTATTTACAGGACCTTTCAGGATTGGCGGAGTCATTCCTGCCGTTCAATCCTGTAAAAATCCTGTGCATCCTGTCTAAAAATTACTGTTGAGCGGCGCGTAATTCGTCTTCAAAAAGTTTCGACAGCCGAATGCCGCGCGAATCTTCGTTCGACATGGCTTGCAGCACAGTGCTCCACGGTTTGATTTCCTTGGCTTTGCCGCTGACCACAAATTCCAGATTGGGTTCCACCTGAACGCGGGCCAGGCCGAGTTTGACTTCGCGCGCTTTCCATTCGGCTTTTAATTCGCGGCGCAGAATTTCACCGTAATACGCCGTCACTTGTTGAAACGTCTGCTGGTCGGTTTGCGCCGTCGTGTGCGAAGCGTGGTAACCGGCGATCAAATTATCCAGCCGCCGCAAGCTGCTGCGCGTGTAATCCAGTTTGCCGACTCGCTTTTCCAGCTTCATCACGTGCAAAGGCACGCTGCCGACAAAAACGCGGCCATCGGGAATCAAATCTTCCAGCGCGTGGCGAGGCTTGGTGGTTTCCTTGAACGCGGCGTCGGAATCGTACAGCAAGCCGTAACCGGGAACAGACAGCGGCCTGCCTTTGCGCGCCGCACTGTTTGCCGTCAGCGGATAGAAAAGTTCCAGCACGCGGCCATCGCTCAGCTTCGTTCTGGTGAACTTGCCGGGCTGTCTGTCCAGATTGCCTTCCTTTTCATTTACCAATAGCTTTTGGCCTTCGGCATAACTGATGCGACGGGGAGAGCTGCTGGATTTGGGTTGCTGCGCGGAACTGCTGGTTGTAAAAAACAGAATGGGAAGAAAGAGAATTGGCCAGAGTTTTTTAGGGCTGAAGCGTTGAAAATTCAATCAGTACCTCTCTTGTTTTTGTTACTGCCTCGCAAGAGGAGTTGTTTTCTCAATTTCCGCTCCAGGCGATTCATTTCGCCGTTGTCGGTTTCGTGGTCGTAACCTGCCAGATGCAATGTGCCATGAATGATCAGATGTTCGATTTCCCTGTCGAAAGTCACGCCAAGTTCGGCAGCGTATCGTTCAGCCGTTTCAACCGAAATGACAACGTCACCCAAATGCGCGTCGTTGTCACTGAAAAAACTGTCAGGGGATTCGTGATACGCAAACGAAAGAACGTCGGTGGGTTTATCAATTTGCCGAAAATCTCGATTCAATCGCCGCATTTCCGGATCGCGGATAAAGCTGATGGTTAATGTGGCGTCTTCACGGCCAATTCGATCCAGCACCTGGCGAGAAAGTTTAGCTGCTGCTTTCCGATCAATTGGGTGCAATCTCTGGCGACTGAGAACTTCAATCTGTTGAATCTCCGCGTCGCCTTGTCCCCGCGTCTCTCCGTCCGAATTAGAGGCTGATCTTTTTGTTGTGGTCATCGTAGGCTCTGATAATCATCTGCACCAATTGATGCCGAACCACGTCGCGATCGTCGAAGTGAATGAAGCCAATGCCTTCAATGTTGCTGACCACGCGTTGCGCTTCAACCAGCCCGGATTTGCGGCCTGAGGGCAAGTCAATCTGTGTGACATCGCCTGTGATGACGGCTTTTGAACCAAAACCAATGCGCGTCAAAAACATCTTCATTTGCTCGGATGTTGTGTTCTGAGCTTCATCCAAAATGATGAACGAGTCCGACAGGGTTCTGCCGCGCATAAATGCCAGCGGCGCAACTTCAATGACGCGTTTTTCCAGAAACTTCGTCGCGCGTTCGAAATCAATCAAATCAAACAACGCGTCGTAAAGCGGTCGCAGATAAGGATCAACCTTGTCCTGCAAATCGCCAGGCAGAAAGCCAAGCTTTTCTCCAGCCTCGACGGCCGGGCGCACCAGCACAATTCGATTGACTCGTTTGGAAATCAGAAATTGGACAGCCATCGCCACGGCCAAATATGTTTTTCCCGTTCCCGCCGGACCGATACCAAACACAATGTCGTTTTCTTCGATGGCCTCCATATACAATTTTTGATTGGGGCCTTTGGCTGTGACTTGTTTGCGGCCTGCCGGGTTGATGCGTTTTTGGCCCGTCAACAATTCGCGCAAACTGGAGGTGCGGTCATCGGCGATCTGCTTGAACGCGGCGCGAAGTTCGTTGGAAGAAGGCGAGCGGCCTTCTGTAAATAGCTGGCTGAAATCTTTCAGGATACGCTCGACGATGGCTACGTCGGCTTCGTCACCTTCGATAATCAGTTCGTTGCCTCGGCCGCCGACGCTGACGCTTAAGAGTGATTCCAGATACTTGATGTTCTGATCGTGCGGGCCGAACAAAGTTTCCAACCCGCGTTCCGGCAATGTA
>CAYLJQ010000681.1:0-4032 GCA_964383955.1 uncultured Heliomicrobium sp.
GGACTCTTTCCGCGAAGTCATGCAGAAAACTCCAAACGATTTGCTGTCCGTGTCCGCGCTTCATAGCTTCAGCGCCTCGCAGGAAGTTCCAGCGATCGTTTACCGTCAGGAACTGGAAAAGAAAGAGCGAATCTTACGGCTGTTTTACGACCTCAATCTGAAGCTCAGTTCAGTATTCTCGCTCGATGATATTTACAAGCAGGTGTTCGACATCTTGATGGAGGTGACGCCTGCTTCGCGCTGTTTCATTTTCCGCAGAACTGAGCAGGGGGATTTTCAACAAGTCGCCGCACGAATGCGCAAAGAGGGCGATATTGGAGAGCCCTTGCCCATCAGCCAAACGGTATTTGCCAAAGTTGCTGGCGAACGAGTCTCGGTATTGCTGGAAGACGCTCAGCAAGATGCCGGAGATATGGCGGCAAAAAGCATTCTTTACAATCAGATCCAATCGGTAATGGCTGCGCCGGTTGTCGGGCCGCGAGGCTTGCTGGGCATCATTTATGTTGACCGGCAGGACGACCTGGAAACATTTTCGGCAGACGATTTGGACCTGCTCAACGCTGTCGCAGTGCATACCGGCATTGCATTCAACACGGTTATCACTTACGAACGTCTGCAAAAACAGTCGCAAGCCCGAGCCAGCTTTGAACGTTTTCTGCCAAGACAAGTCGTGGATGAAATTTTGCGCTCGCCTGAACGCATCCGACTCGGCGGAGTGCGCCAAAAAATCACGGCATTATTTGCGGACGTTCGGAATTTCACCACGCTTTCCGAAAACAGCACTCCGGAAATCATTGTCGGCTTGCTCAATCGCTACTTTTCAATGGTCAGCGAAATCATCTTCCGCCACGGTGGAACCCTGGACAAATATATTGGCGATGGGTTGATGGCAATGTTCGGCGCGCCTTATGTGACAGAACTGGACGCCATTCAAGCAGTTCGCGCTGCAGTCGAAATGCAGAAAGCGATGGTTGGTTTCACCGAGCAACTGGTAAGCGAAGGGCTTCCGGCGATTTCAATCGGCATCGGCATCAACACAGGCCCGGCCATCGTCGGCTACATCGGCTCTGAAACTCGCTTGGATTACACGGCAATTGGCGACACGGTCAATACAGCCGCCCGCTTGGAAAGCCTTGCCCAGCCTGGCCAAATCGTCATCAGCGAAAACACGATGCAGGTTCTGGACGAAAGCTTTATGTTGAATTCACTCGGCACGGAAAAGCTGAAAGGCAAAAACATTAACCTGAGAATCGCTGAGGTTGTCTGGAAGTAAAAGCAGGGAGTTCAGAAAGTTGAACTCCCTGCTTTTTGCTATGGCCTTTTCTTTCTGACAGGCGTTTTTTCTGGTGCTGGTGGCGGAGCCAGCGCTTCAGGCGCAATTTGCTGCAATTGTTGCGTTGCCAAATTTGCTTCCTGGCTTTTGGCGTAATCTTTGACGAGCACCAAAAACTGAGCGACCGCCTCTTCTTTCTTTCCCAGCTCCAGCAAAAGCGTCGCGCGCTTGTACAAAGCCAGCGAAGTTTTATCGCCCGCCGGATTTATCTGGGCGACTTTTTCCAATTCGGCCAGCGCTTCAGGCGTTTTCTTCTGGGCCAGCAGGATTTCCGCAATCCAGTATTGAGCATTATCCGCCAACTCAGAACTTGGAAACGTTTCGACGTACTGCTTAAACTCTGACAGCGCCAGGTCAAAGTTGCCGCGCGAGTAATCACTGTAAGCCGCCGCAAACAACTGCTCGGCATTACCCGGAGTCAGTTGCGTGAATGTCGGCATTCTTGGAATGTCTTCAATGACTTTTTTGAGCGATGCAAACTGCTCCGACAGCCTTTCCATGCGGTTGTTGGTCGCGGTGATGCGTTCCCCCATGGATGAAATAAGCCCCGAAGTATCGCCCGTGTTGGTCGAAATCGCCGATTGTGCCCGACGGACAGCCGCAATGTTGTCGCTCATTTGAACAATCAGCGTGTTCAATTCGCCCATCGTTTTGTTGAACGTGTCCTGCATTGTCTGCGTCTGGCGCTGCAACAGGATCAACTCGGTTTTCAACTCTTCTATCTGTCCGGCCATCCGATCAATTTTTTCTTTTTGATCCTTACTTTGCGCAAAAGCGCCCAGCGGCAAAGCAAATACGATCAGACACAGTAACAATCGGCTCTTAAAACTTTTGCACATAATTCACCTTTCAAAACAACGAAGTCAGTGCTGATGAAACTGCCGTCAGCACTGACTTCAACTTATCTGTCTACTGACTACTTTTTACGGCCTATCGCCGCCTCGCAGGTAAATGAAATCTGCGCGACGGTCATTCGCCCACGATCCAACGATTCCGGCTTCTCCTTCGTCTCTGCCGGTTGCTTTTTCCGAACCGTAGCTAACGGTTTCGATGCGTCCGGGATCAACGCCAAGACTGACCAGGAAGTCCTTGACAGCGCGTGCGCGACGGTCGCCTAAGCCCAGATTGTATTCGGACGTTCCGCGCGGGTCGCAGTTGCCTTCGACCTTAAAGATGATCGTGCGATTGTTTTCACGGTTCAGCCAATCCGCCAGCGTACGCAGTTTGCCCTGTTCAGATGCCTTGATATCGGCTTTGTCCAGATCGAAGTAAACCGGCTTCATCACATTGAGAAATTGATCCGCAGCAGAACGGTTCGTCGGTTTCGGAGGTTCGGCAATTGTACGGGGGCGCTCCGCAATCGGTGGCGGCGGCGGATCAGTCACGGTGACGCGAACGCTCGCCGTTGCATTGCCGCCATCTCCCAGTGCGGTTGCAGTGTACGTGGTCGAAACGCGAGGACTAACTTCGCGTTCGCCCGAACCTGAAACTTCACCAACTCCGGAGATCGTGACAATTTTAGAATTGGTCGTTTCCCAACGCAGCTTGGTGTTTTGCCCGCGTTCAAGAGCGGTCTGATCCGCACTCAACCTGACCGTCGGCGCAGCGGCACGAGTGGAATTGACATTGACGGTTGCGCTTTCACGGGCTTCTTTCTTGCCACGTTTGGCCACAACTTCAAACTTGGTGGTTTCTTTTGGGATGACGCTCTTACCGCCAATTTTGTCCACCTTTTCGCCATTCAAGGTTACTTCTTTGGCATTTTTGGTTTCCCATTTGACGGTGACGGGTTCGCCAGAATTTACGTCGTTGCGTGAAACGGTCAGCTTGGCCGTCGGCGGCGCACAAGCCGAAAACAAAGCTGCCATCGCAACAACAACCGTCAGCAAAGTTAGCTGGTGTAATTTGCGAGTCATAACAGTCTTCTCCTTAGTTTTTTTACTGCGATTGAGATTTATCACTACGAATGAACGCGGATGAACACGACTGGCTTTCAGCACTAACAAGCAATCCATGTTCATTCGTATTCATTGGCAGCCAAAAAGTTTATTTCGACCATGATGGCGAACGTCCGCCGGTTCGCGTTAACTGGCGAGGTTCGCTGCCATCAATGTGCATTGCCCAAATTTCCCATCGCCCGGAGCGATTCGATTGAAACGCGATATGGCGGCTGTCGGGCGACCAGGTTGGGTTTTCATTGCGACCTTCGCGCGTCAGGCGCAACACCTGCCCTGAAGCGACGTCCGCCAGGTAAATGTGAAACCCGCCTCCGCCGCCATCCCAGGTGAAAGCGATGAACCGTCCATCTGGCGACCAGGCGGGCGAATCCATTTGGCCTCCTGCCGATAGCAACGGACGTTCGTTCGTGCCGTCAGCGCCGATAATATAAATCTGGGGCGACCCGCCACGATCAGAAATGAAAGCAATTTCGCGTCCGGTTTTCGGATTCCAGCGCGGCGAAATGTTAACCGAGCGACCGCGCGTAATTTTCTTCGCGCCTGATCCGTCTTCGTTGGCGACAAACAATTCCATCGAATCGCCGTCCTTGCTGGAAGAAAAAACCAACCGGCCATCTGGCGCTACTGATGGTGAAGTTGTAGTTCCTTTGAACTGCGTTGAACCAATAATCAAACCGTCTACGCCGCGAATGACGACATTCGGAAATCCACTGCGGTAGGAAACATAGGCCAGCCGGTTCC
>CAYLJQ010000682.1:0-4015 GCA_964383955.1 uncultured Heliomicrobium sp.
GCAGCCGGAATCGTTCGCCGAGCCGGAACGATTTATCCAAGCCTAAATTGGTTCCCCAGGCCCCCGGACCTTTCAGCAAATTCCGCTTTGCTACGTTTGTGTTATCGAACACGTCCGCACCCACTGGCGGTCCACCGAAAGCATTCGGATCGAAATAACGGTCGCCGGATCGCACCTGCGGGTTGCCCGTCACAATCGGACGGAATGACGTGCCGCCAAAACCGCCTACCGCATCAATCGAACCGCTGCCAATGTTACCTGGAAAAGCCGGGTCGCAGTTGCCACAGAACCAGTACGGTGTAAATCCATACCCGCTCTTGGCAAACATATTGAACGAAGCCTGCCAGCCGCCAGCGATGGCGTCCACAACGCTCGGCACATCTCCGCCAAACGCGCGCCCCTTGCCATAAGGCACTTCCCAAATTCCGTAAGCGATAAAGCGATGGCGCGAGATGAAGGCGTCTGTGCCGAAATCGTTCTCCGGGTTGAATTGGTTGTAAAGCGTTCCACCCAAAGAGGAGTTGCCCGTGTCAGGCACAGTAGATTTCTGGTCAAGCAACGTGTAGCTGGTGTTCAGGCTGAAACCGCCAGAAAAGCGACGATTCACTTCAAATTGGAAGGCGTGTGAACGAGCGCGCCCAGTATTGCCGTAAGTGAGCAGGAAACTGCCGAGTTCCGGAAATGGCAGCCGCGCTGAGTCAGCCGGTGAAAGGTTACAGTCGGTGCCCGGTGAGCAAGGCGTCACTCCGTCACCCGTGGTTGTGCCGAATGGCGTGCTGTTTGGCGGTAACAGATTCAAGTCAATGCCCGAAATCAAACCGCTCAGTCGCGTTCCCAAATAAGAAGCCCGTAGCGCTAGTTTCCAGGGTAACTCCTGCTCAAACGTGACATTGTATTGCTGGATGCGCGGCTGCTCGATGTCGAAGGGAACAGCGTTGGCCGACGGTTGCGAGCCAAGCACGCGCAAAGCGCCAGCGCTAAATGGCGTGACACCGTGCGGGTTTATGCCACCGGGCCAGCCTCCCAGCGGAGTCGCCGCCGGACTGGTTTTCACGCGTCCCTGGTTGAAAGCGTTGGTCGCAATCGGATCGCGCATGCCTTGCGCCGCCGAAGTCGGATAGAAGATTCCGTAACCGCCTCGGACCACACTCTTATCGGTTAAACGCCACGAAGCGCCCAGTCGCGGTGCGAGGTTGTCTTTGTCGGTCTTGATCAGTCCGCGTCCAACGCCAGCTTCATCCGCCGTGACAACGCCGTAAGCCACCATGCGCGGATCAATGTTCGCAATGGTCGCCTGTGTCGGAACGATGAAGCGCCCGCGCCGTCCATTTGGCCCACGGAAATCCGGATCGAAATTCACCAGCAGGTCGTTGCGTTCGATGAAAGGCGTGATCAGTTCGTACCGCAGGCCCAAATAAAGCGTCAGCCGTGGATGAATCTTGAAATCGTCCTGGGCGAAAAAGCCTGATTCCCAGTTGTAAACGTCCATCGGAGGACGCAGCCGGTCGTTGTACGCGACCTGTGTTGCAGGCAAGCCGATCAAAAAGCGCGCGAAGCGGTCGGTCACTCCGCCGGTTGAATAGGTGACCAGCCCACGCGGGTTGCCGCGATTGTTGGCGAATCCGTCAACCGCCGAATTGTAGACCGCATCGAAGCCGCCTTTGATCGTGTGCCGTCCCTTGGTCCAGGTGAATGTGTCGCCAAAGGTGTAAAGCTTTTGATCCAACGGACGGAAGGTGTTGCGTCCGCCCGTGCCGAATGTGGCGTAGCTATTCCCAAAGGCGACGCCAATGTGGCCGTAGGTCGGCCGCGCACCTTCGCCAATTACCCCGAAGTAAGCCGCCGTATCGCTGCTGTCAAAGCCAATGCTTTGCAGGAACCCTTCCGTTGTGGTGTTGCTGCGACGGAAGAGCAATTGGTAATTGAATCCGCCGCGCACTTCATTGATGAGGTTTTCTTTGAAGATGCGCGTGTGCGAAAGCGACAGCGTGTGGTTGGTCTGTTCGTTCTGTGTCAGCCCTAAACCGATGTAGGGAGCTGCCACTGCGGCGGTGGCCTGGTTTTTAGGCTGAACGTTGTAAACCGCAGCGATTTTGTCTTTTGTGGTTAAGTCGTGGTCAACCCGGATCGTACCCAGGTCACGTGTGGTCAAGCCAGACAGGTTTTCAAAGTAATCAACCAGCCGCCCGTTGGTCGCGTTGATGGGCGCGTTGACGCTTGTAACCGGAAAGTAATTCTTGATGAATGCTGCTGTCGTTGGATTCAGCAGCCTTGCCGGTATGGTAACGAAACGGCGCGTGGTACCGGTCAAGATTGTGTTGGTCGCCAGTTCGGCGGCTGTCAGCGTCACTTCCGCAGGCACAATCGGCTTTGCCGAGTCGTTGACTTTGGAAAAGTCGCCAACATACAGGCTTGCGTGCGGCAAAGTTGTACTGCGGAATCGCACTGGCGCAGCGCTCCAACGCCGTTCATAGGCAGCCATGAAGAAAGTTCTTTTAAGGAACGGAACAGGGCCGCTGAAACTGCCGCCCGTTTCATTCAGGTTGAAATACGGGGTTGGGAACTGTGACAGAGCCGGCGTAGGCGTGAATTGCGCCTGACCGCGTTTGTCGCCAATGGACCAGGCAGCCAGCGCAGAGTTCTTGTTATTGTAAAAAGCCGAGCCGTGGTACTCCTTGCCACCGCGTTTGGTTTCGACGCGGACATTCGCGATTCCCGCGTATTCAGCCGTGAAGTTGTTCGAAAGCACAACCAGTTCACCCACGACTTCCAGCGAAGGCTGGCTTTGAGTCGGTTCGCCGAAGATGCCGCCGTTCGACCGCTGCCCGTCCAGCGAGAAGCTGGCGCCATAACTTTGCGCGCCGATGAATTTGAAAGAGCCATCGGCTGGCCCTTGCGTGATGTTCGGATTCAGGTACAGAAATGAATAAATGTCGCGGCTGTCGCGCGGCAGTTCTTGAAGCTCGCGCGAGCCAAGTTGGCCGCTGACTGTTGGCGTTTCTAAGTTGATGGGCGTAACGGCGGTCACCTCTACGGTTTCGGTGGCCACACCAATCTGCAAGGACACGTCAGTGCGCGTAGTATCGCCGCCGCGCAAGGCAACTTGATTGACCGTCGCCGTCTTGAATGACTGCGCAGTGACGGTCACTTTATAACTCCCGGATTTCAGTCCAGTGACTTCGTAATTGCCTTCGCTGTCCGTCGTGACTTCGCGCGCAAGGTCTGTTGCGATGTCTGTCACTTGAACTTTGGCTCCAGCAACCACTGCGCCATTGCTGTCGGTAACCGTGCCGCGAATCGTGCCCAGATTTGTTCCTTGCGCCAAGGCCCATCCTGAAGCGCAAAGGAAACAGAGTGCGAAAAAAATGGTTCGAACGGTGCGGTGCGTGCTGTTCATAAGCTGCCTCCTTCTGTGAAGTTGGGGATGATTGAATACCAGCCGATGGCGGCGAGAAAGCCCATCAACCAGCTTGATGAAATGAATTCGTTTGGATTTCCGACTACTGTTCCCCCAAAGCGCCGCGATTCAGATTCGTGGTGCGGCCAAATCTGCGCGCTGGGGAAGGGGGACGCGCTGGTGTGTATGTCTTGGCCGACTTCAATTCAATACATTTATTGTTTGATTATGGACCTGTTTAGATGGGCGGTTTATAGCACTGGCTTATAAGGGCTGCAAGCGAAACCTCAGCGCACGCGACATTCCTTGGGCAGTATTCCTGGTTTGTGCGCAAAGGGAGCGATTTCCTTGCGAGGCGTTCAAGCTCGGTGCTATAAACTTGGCCGCCGCCAATCGTTTCACGAATTTAGAACAATCCCTCCAATCCCTTCTTGAGGAGATTCGCTGGATGAAGCAACGTGTATTAACCAGCGCTCTCATCGCGCTGCTCGTTTTCTTAAATATCGGGCGAAACGCAACTGCCGACGGTGCGCGCGCGATCTGGGCTGTGAACGACGGCGAGAAAATCGAGCAGGACGATCTGAATGCTCCGCAAAAGCGCGGCAACTCAGTTTGGGA
>CAYLJQ010000683.1:0-4001 GCA_964383955.1 uncultured Heliomicrobium sp.
CGGGAAACGGATCAAGCTTTTTGGCGCGCGCAACGAGCTGATCGCCTTTCAACTGATTGTTGAAACGGACGCTTCCGGCATCAAACAACTTTCCGCCGCGCTGCCTGAACTCAAGCGGAAAGGCAGCCTGCACAAAATCCTCTATCGCCCGCCTGGAACTGACCCTTCGCAAACAGTCGGACGCCCGATTCAACTTTTCTCTGTCAATTACCTAAACGTCACACGAGCCACGGGAGCAAGCTGGTTTTACAAATCGGCGGCAGCCGTGCCGAAGGATCCCGTCGGCTGGAAACCTGTGCAATTGGTGCCTGAAACCGCCAAACCGGGCCGTGGCGGCTTTCCGCTGACCGTTGCGCCAAATCGCAATCAAGCAATCTGGGTGGAAATTTACACGGCGCGCAATCTGCCAGCTGGGACTTTTGAAGGCAACATTGAAGTCAACGTAGATGGCAAACGCACGAGCATTCCCATCGAGCTTGAGCTTTTCAATTTCACGCTGCCGGATGAAAGCAGTTTGCCAGCGATGGTCTATTACGAAGGCAGCCAGCCGGAGCTTTATCAGGGGCGCAACCTCGACGCCGAATATCACCGTTTCGCCCACCGTCACCGCATCGAGCTAGTCAGCGGTTACAGCATCGAATCCGTAAAAGCGAACTGGAACCGCTTCAGCGGAGAGGATTTCACCAAAGCAAAAGGTTATGAAGGGCCAGGCGAAGGTGTCGGCAACCGAATTGTGCCCGTGACTTTCTATGGTCCGGGCAAAGATTTCGACGAACGTGAAAGCGCCTGGCGAAAAGCCGATGCCTGGATGTCGTTTCTCAAAGAGCGCCTGCCAAACGCAATCACTTTTCTTTACATGCCCGACGAACCATCGCGGACGCAGTATCCGTACATTCTGAAACTTGCGCAAAACGTTCATTCCAATCCTGGCCCTGGCCGCGCTTTGCCGACAATGGTCACCAAACATTTCGTCAAAGAGTTGGAAGGCGCGATAGACATCTGGAACGCCAGCGGTTTATGGTTCGACATCAAGCTGGCAGAAGCCGAGCGCGCCAAAGGGCGGCAATATTGGACGTATAACGGCGGACGCCCGGCCATCGGCGCTTTGCTGATTGACACACCTGCGACCGATCCGCGCGTCATTCCGTGGGCCTGCTTCAAACACGGCGTCGAAGTCTATTTCCAATGGCACGGCGTCCACTGGCGGCACAATTCTCAAAAGCAAGGCAAGCGGAATCAGAACGTCTGGCTTAACCCGGTGACTTTTGATAACCGTGGCCAGCCGAACAAACCCACAGATGATCAAGACTTTGCCAACGGCGACGGCGTGCTGATGTATCCGGGCGAAGAGCGGCTGCATCCGGAAGAAGATCGCGGCATTGCCGGACCGATTTCTACCTTGCAACTGGCCAATCTGCGGCGCGGACTGCAAGATCATCTATACCTGACGATGGCGCGTAAACTTGGGTTGAGCACAAAGGTTGATGAGGCGTTGCGCGCAGTCGTGCCACGCGTGTTTTCCGACGCGCAAGAGAACGTCGGTTTTGCTGAAGATGGCGACACATTCGAAGCAGCGCGCTACAAACTTGCCAAAGCCATCGCAGCAAAGAAACAACAGTAGGGAACAGCCCACAAGGAATTTTCTATGAATAGACTGAGACACTGTGTGTTCTTGTTGATCGCAATCCTGGGCTTATTTGGTTTCGCTTCAGCCCAAACCCCCGCCGCCCGTGTGTGGGAAGCGCCGCTGACGATTCCGACGTACGAACTTGGGCAGCCGGACCCGAATCCGCCGCTCTTTGGCACACGCCGCCGACCGGTGTATCCATATCCGATGCTGGACACGCTGACGAACAAACGCGTAGACAAAAGTTACAACGCCGTTTACCTGGAAAATGAATATCTGCGCGTGACGGTGCTGCCGGAACTGGGCGGCAAGCTGTACGCCATTTACGACAAAACGGCTCAGCGCGATGTGCTGTACACCAACCACGTCGTCAAATACGCGATGGTCGGCATTCTCGGCGCGTGGACAAGCGGCGGCATCGAATGGAATTTTCCCGATGGCCACACGTTGACGACGGTTTCGCCCGTGGATTACGTGACAAGGACGGAAGAAGACGGCAGCGCGTGTGTGGTCGTTGGGGACACTGAACGTGTGCAGCGCATGCAGTGGGCGGTGGCGATCCGATTACGTCCGGGCCGAAAATTCGTCGAAACTGAAGTCACACTGAATAACCGCCGCGAAGTTCCCGGACGGTACTGGTTCTGGGCGACGGCGGCGGCGAAAGCGACGGACGATATGCGCTTTGTTTACCCGATGCGCGAAGCTTACCCGCACGCTTTCTGGCCTGTGTTCAGCTTTCCAAAGCACAACGGCGTTGACCTTGGCACCTACCGCGAAGTGACAAATTACCTGTCGCTCTTCGCGCGCGAATCAAAGCGGGATTTTTTCGGTGTGTATTACGAAAAATCCGATTGGGGAATTGTGCATGTCGCCAATCGCCACGAACTGCCGGGGAAGAAAACCTGGACGTGGGGAACGGACGAAGCGGGACAGATTTGGGTGGATAAGCTGACGGACAATGATGGCCAGTACGTTGAATTCCAGGCGGGCCGCTTCGAAACCCAGATGGAACACGAATTCATTGCGCCGCATCGCGTCGAACGATTTACGGAATACTGGTTCCCGCTGGACAAGCTCGGCGGCGAATTCCACAAGGTCACCAAAGACGCCGCGTTGCGCGCAGTCGTTGTGGGAAGCGAAGCCCACATTTCCGTCAACGCCAGCGCCAAATTCGATGATGCCGAATTGATCATTGCTGTGGGAGACGGAAGCAACAAGTTAATCCAATCCACACGAATCAACCTCTCCCCGTCAACTCCATTTAAGGCGACGGTAAAACTACCAGCGCCAATGGCAGTTGTTGCCCGTGTCCGAGCGAAAGACGGGCGCGAATTGGTTCATTACTACACCAACAACGCCGACCCGGACGGAAACGGCGACTTCAAACCGGCAACGCGCCCCATTGCCGACACCACACCGCCAAGCGCCGAAAAAGCTTATTTGGACGGTTTGGCGGCAGATAAGAAAAGCAACGAACTCGCCGCGCGCGCCGCGTACAACGAAGCCTTAAAGCTTGATCCGGGCTATGCGCCAGCGCACATTCAACTGGGCCTGTCGTTTTATCGAACTGGCGAATACGACCGCGCAGCCGAACATTTGGAAGCGGCACTTCGCCGCAACCGCGATGCAGGCGATGCACATTATTACCTGGGACTCGTGCGCCGAGGACAAAACCGCATCGGCGA
The DNA here is from genome assembly GCA_964383955.1 of uncultured Heliomicrobium sp. GTDB lineage: Bacteria > Acidobacteriota > Blastocatellia > RBC074 > RBC074 > RBC074. The sequence goes on from CAYLJQ010000683.1 coordinate 3,313, forward strand.
CGCCATTGACCAATTGATGTGGTGCGTGCGCTCCGGACACCGAGAATCCGTTGCGCGCTATGTGCTTGGCGAGATACATCTTGCTTCTGACAGCATTGGCCAAGCGCTGGACAATCTGACGCAGGCGGTGCGGCTCGATCCGCGCGATTTGAAAGCGCGCACGGTGCTGGCAATTGCTGAACGCCGCGCAGGAAAGCTCGAAGCGGCGCAGGCACGCATTGACGAGGTCGTGCGCGAGATGCCGATTGATTACCTTTCGCTGTTTGAACGGGCGCGCATCCTAGAAGCGCGTAAGAAGGGTAATGAAGCACTTGAAGCCAGAAAAGGTGCAATGAAGTTGCTCGAAAAGGAAGATTTCCAGGTAATGACCGACCTCTTTCTGGAGTTGGTTTTCGACTACGCCGCCATCGGAAATGCAAAAGATGCAATTGGCATTCTCGAGGGGATTGCAGAAGTGTTCGAACATTTAGGTCACTTACCGTCTGAAGAACGAGGCACAATTGCTCCCCCACTTTTTAATTACACACTAGGCTACCTTCAGGAAATTGCTGGGGGCGGTAAAGAAGCGGCTACATTTTACAAACGCGGGTCGAAAAAACGACCTGACTATGTTTTTCCGCATCGCCTTGAAGAAATCGTAGTCTTACAAGCCGCGCTGAAAGCTAACCCGAACGATGGGCGCGCCGCTT
>CAYLJQ010000684.1:0-3997 GCA_964383955.1 uncultured Heliomicrobium sp.
TGCCAGTTTCATCCAACGATGAAGCACAGGGTCATTGGGGAAAAGTTCCTGAGCCAGATCGTCCGTTTTGCGAATGTCTTCGGGATTGCCAGACAGCGCCACCCAGCGGAATGGGCCACGGCCTTCACAAAATAGCGGGCGAATGTATTCCGGCACGAAGCCTGGAATTTCAAAGGCGTCTTCCACGCCCGCCTGTTTGGCTTGGGTGCGAAGGTTGTTGCCGTAATCGAATGTCACTGCGCCCATCCGTTTTAGTTCCAACATGGCTTCGACGTGCCTGGCCATCGCTTTCATCGAATGTGTGATGTATTCCTCCGGCTTATCGCGGCGAAGTTGCAAGGCTTCATCCAGCGTCATACCGTTTGGCACGTAGCCGTTCAAAGCATCGTGCGCGCTGGTTTGATCGGTCAACACATCCGGTCGGATGCCGCGTTTGACAAGTTCCGGCAATACATCGGCGCAGTTGCCGACCAACCCTACGGAAATGGTGTTGCCGCTTCGACACGCCGCCGCCACAAGCGAAAGCGCTTCCTCCAGTTTGTAGGTGATTTCGTCGCAATAACCGGTCGCTATTCGCTTCCGAATGCGTTCGGGATCAACATCAATGCCAATGAAGTTCGCACCGCTCATTGTTGCAGCCAGCGGCTGCGCGCCGCCCATTCCGCCCATTCCGCCTGAAATTACCAACTTGTTTGCCAGCGACCCGTTGAAGTGTTTCTCCGCAACGGCGGCGAAGGTTTCAAAAGTGCCCTGAATGATTCCCTGGCTGCCGATGTATATCCATGACCCGGCGGTCATCTGGCCGTACATCGTCAGGCCAAGTTTTTCGAGCTGATAAAAGTCATCCCAATTGGACCAGCGTCCGACCAGATTGGAGTTTGCGATCAGCACACGCGGCGCGTCTTCGTGCGTGCGAAAAATGCCGACCGGTTTGCCCGATTGCACCAGTAGCGTTTCGTCATTTTCCAGCGATTGCAGGCTGCGAACGATGGCGTCGAAGGCTTGCCAATTCCGCGCGGCTTTGCCGGTTCCTCCATAAACAACCAGATCGTCTGGACGCTCGGCGACTTCAGGATCAAGGTTGTTCATCAGCATGCGCAGCGCGGCTTCCTGCTGCCAGCCTTTGCACGTGATTTGGTTTCCTTTTGGCGCTTTGATAATTCTTGATGTGCTCATAAAAAGATAGACAGGATGTTCAAGGTTTCGTTGGATCGAAGAAGCTTGAAATCAGACTTCTCTATGCCAATCCTGCGGAATCCTGTCAATCCTGTCTATTTATTGACCCGATTGTGCGTTGCTGCTATCGCCGCACCAGCGTGAAGTTGTCCACGTAGAAGTGGCTGCGAATGTAGCGGCTTTGATTGCCGACAGCGAAAATCGTGATGGGAATGCTGCCGTTTGTAACGGTGAAAGTCACGCTCAGATGCGCTTTCTGTCCCGAAGGGGAAGCTGCTGTCACGCCCGGTGCGCCGTTGTTGAAACTTACGCCCAGAGTGGCGATGGTTCCGATGCTGGGAACGACATCCGCGCTCAAGGTATAAGTGCCGGGCGGCAGAGAAATATCCTGCGCGCAGTTATCCACCAGCCGTCGGCCATTTGCCTGGAACTTCAACGCATACTGGCCATCCGTGACAACGGTTGGATCGTTGACGATGGAAGCGCCGCCGCCTTCAAAGTAGTACGTGAAAATCCTCCAGCCATTGGTGTTGCCCTCTTCAAAACTTGGATTGACGATCACATTCAGCGGCGTGCCTCCGATTGGGGTCGGTGAAGGCGTCGGAGCCGGTGTGGGAGTTGGCGTTGGGCTCGGAGTTGGCGTCGGGCTCGGAGTTGGCGTCGGACTCGGTGTCGGCGTCGGGCTTGGTGTAGGAGTAGGCGTCGGTTCAGGAGTCGGCGTTGGTGTTGCCGTCGGTGTAGGGCTTGGACGCGGAATGCGCGAACCCAGCAAGCGAATGGTGTGCGTGAAGTAATCGCTGACGTAAATATTGCCTTTGGAATCCACTGCTGCGGCTCCCGGACGAACGAAAGCTGCCTGTTCCGATGGGCCGTCAATGTGATCTTCAACGCCGCTGCCTGCAATGGTTGTCACAACGTTTCTGGTGACATCCAGTTTGCGAACTTGCGCGTTGTGCCAATCGGCAATGATGAAATTGCCTTCGCGGTCTCGCGCAATGCCCGTGGCAAAAAAGAACGAAGCCTGAAGCGCCGGGCCGTCCTTTTCGACTCCACCGCCAGCGACGGTCGTTACAACTCCATCTGGCGTCACACGGCGAATGCGGCTGTTGAAGAAATCGGCAATCATCAAATTGCCTTGCGTGTCGAATGTCAGTTGCGGCGCTGCGCCTGAGAAGCTGAATGCTGCGGCAGAACCTTGTCCGTCGGCATAACCGTTTACATAACCGGCAACAGTCGAAACGTACCGGCTGGTATCAATTTTTCGCACCACATTGGTGCCCGAATCCAGCACGTAAATGTTGCCAATGTCATCAACGGCCACGCTTGTCGGGTTCGCGAATTTGGCAGTCACTCCGACGCCATTCTGCGATCCGTACTGGCCGCTGCCCGCAAGCGTTGACACCACGCCGCTTGGTGAAATCATGCGGATGCGGTGGTTGCCGTAATCGGCAACGATGATGTTGTCATTTTTGTCTACGGCGACGCCAGCCGGACCGTAAAACCGCGCCAGGGTGGTTCCGTTGGCAAAGCCGGCAATGCTTCCGGCGATGGTGGTCACGGTTCCGTCGGGAGCGACTCTGCGAATTCGATGATTGCGGAAATCCGCGACAATGACGTTGTCGTCTTTATCAACGCAAATGCCCAGCGGAGCGTTGAACCTGGCGGTCGGGCCAACTCCGTCGCTTGAACCGGGCGCGAAACCGACTCCGGCGAGCGTGCTGACGTAATAATTGCTTTGGGCTGTGCCGGGTTTGGTGGTGAAGAAGGAACTGACCAGAAGAACCAGCGCCAGAAATGCGGTGGTGCGAACGGTCAAACTACGAGCGATGAACAGACGGGATAAGTTCATTGAATCCTGCTCCTGTGGAAGATGATGCTAACGCCATCAAAATGAAAGGTTACGTTATGAAGCTCGGCTGCCAGAATTTCTGGGGATGACAGCGAAATGCGCGCGGAGAGTAGCGCTTTTTTATTTGAGACGCTTCTGATAGCCAAATACAAATTGCGGTTGCTTTTCTGCGACAACTTTTTAATCCTCTGACGCCTGACTTTGCAAGCCCGTCTGTTTCTGATCCACCGGAGGAAAAATGAACCGCTTCGTAGTTTTCGCTATTTTGCTTCTAACCGTATTGTTTGCCTCAGTATCCGCGCAATCAAAACTTGACCAAGCCAAACCGCAAATCGAAAAACTGATTGTTGCCAGCGGCGCGGAAATCGTCGGCGTCGCCGTTTACGACCTTCAGAGCAAACAGACCTTACTGATCAACGATCGTGTCAGCATGCATGCCGCCAGCACCATGAAGCTGCCTGTGATGATGGAAGTTTTCCGGCTTGTGGAAGAAAAGAAGTTGAAGTTGACCGATCCGATTGAAGTCAAAAACAAGTTTTACAGCATCGTTGACGGCAGTGAGTTTCGGCTGAACAAAAGCGACGATAGCGACGAAGAAGTCTACAACCGCATCAGACAGAAAATGCCGGTGATCGAGTTGATGGAACACATGATCACGTGGAGCAGTAATCTGGCGACGAACATTCTGATTGAGCGCGTTGAGCCGGAAAATATCATGAAGCTGATGAGCGAGCTCGGCGCAAATGACATTCGCGTGTTGCGCGGCGTGGAAGATTCAAAGGCTTTTCAAGCAGGGAAGAACAACACGACAACGGCTTATGATTTGATGCTGCTGCTGAAAGTGATCGCCGAAAACAACTTCAAGAGCAAGCGCGCCTGTGAAAAGATGGTCGAGATTCTGTCCGCGCAACACTTTAACGACGGCATTCCGGCGGGCTTGCCAACCGGAACCAAAGTCGCTCATAAAACCGG
>CAYLJQ010000685.1:0-3994 GCA_964383955.1 uncultured Heliomicrobium sp.
AATGGCAGAGGTCAACCTGAAGGAGGACTTATCCGACAGCAGGGGCAAGGTGAAATTTCCATTGTCACCAACAACGGAATGCGTCGCGCTTTTCCCAATGCCAACATCTTTCTCAGCCTCGGCTATCTGTTTTGCAATGTTGTAGAAGTTTTCGACTACTACTCTTACCCTTCCAGCACAGCGGTTGACGGCATTTCTCTTGGTAGCGGCGGAGGAGGAGGTGGAACCGGTGGGGTTACGGCTTTGAGCAATGGTCAAAGTATCTCAGCCAATGTGGCACAAGGTGAGCAGAAGAATTATCGAATCAATTTGCCATCAGGTGTAACGAAGCTGACCGTGCAAATCACTGGTTCGGGAGATGCTGATCTTCACGTCAAGTATGGTTCTCAAGCGACTCTGAACAACTATGATTGTAGGCCTTATCTTGGCAGTTCCAATGAACAATGCGTCCACAACAATCCATCTGACGGTGATTGGTACGTGATAATCAATGGGTATTCCGGTGCTTCTTATACGCTGACCGCGACCTACCAAACAGGCAGTAACAGCAGCAACGCGCCGTGTACAAGTTGTACGCTTTATACGAGCAGCTTGGCCAATACCGGTGCTAGCAACCAGCAACCGAGCGGAAGTTACTATTACAGCGGCATATCAGGCACACACAACGGTTGGCTTCGTGGTCCGGCGGGAGCGGACTTTGATTTGAGTTTATTCAAGTGGAATGGTTCAGCTTGGGACCGAGTAGCCGTGTCCGAAAATGCCACAGAGAACGAAGAAATTTCTTATACTGGAACTTCAGGTTACTACACGTGGCTGATTAATTCCTACAGCGGCAGCGGCAATTACAGCTTTTGGTTGCAGCGTCCTCAGTAAACTAACAGCCTTCCAAGGCAACCAGTCCTTTATTGTCTGGTTGCCTTGCCGATGGTTCCGCCAGGATGCCAGGCGTTGTATTCGCGTCGGGAGATGTTTTTGCGGGCCTGCAATTCAATGCTCAGCGCCGCCAGCACATAGATTTCCGCCAGAATGCTGGCGCGTGGTTCGAAGTTCAGCGGGCTGCCTTCGCACTCGACTCCGGCGTATAAAAATTCGTCGCTTTGCTGGGCCAGCCACGAATTCGGATTGCCGGATACGCCCACGATTTTTGTGCCGATGTTTTTCAGCGCGATGATGGCGGCTTTCAGCTCCATTGTTTCGCCGCTGTTGGAAAGCGCGATGACGACATCGCCGGGAACGACCTGGCCTGCGCTGCCGTGAACGCATTCGGTGGCGTCCAGGAAATACGTCGGAGTCCCTACGCTGGCCAATAGCGCGGCGATGTAACCCGACACATATTCCGGTTTGCCAATGCCTGTGACGTGAACGCGTTTGCCTGAAGCTTCGGCGGTGGTGATGAAATCAGCAACACGTTTGAAATAAGCTTCGCCGCCGATTTTGGCGCGCAGCTTCGACAGTTCAGCAATCGCCGTATCCAGGAAGAAAGGAATCGCGTTGTCATAAGGCGAAGCAGAGGAAGAAGAATCCACGGCAGCCGCTGCCGTGGATTTCGGCTGAGCGTCAAACTTTGCGCCATCGTAAAGTTCAAAGACCCGCGTGCGGCTTTTTGTCAGATCAGGCGTCGCCCCCAGAATTTCGCAGCAAGCCGCGCCACAGGCATTCGCCAGCTTCAAGACATCCGGCCAAGCCAGGCCGAAATGCAATCCGGCAATCATCCCGCCAAAAAAAGCATCGCCTGCGCCGGTGGAATCAATCGCCTTGGTCGGATACGCCGCAACACGGTCGGTCAATTCATCCGAAGCAATCGCGCATCCGGCTTCGCCGTCCGTGATGACGACGGCTTTGGCCTGGTATTTTTCCCGCAGGATTTGTGCGGCTCGCAGCCCGTCGCTTTCGCCGGTAATTTCGATCACGGCTGCTTTGGAAGGTTTGATGTAATCAGCCAGGCCGAGTGCGCGTTCGAATTGTTCTGCGTTGCCTAAAGCTTTCAAAGCGTCGCTGCGCGGAATGTCTACGTCCAGCGTGGTGATGACCCCGGCTTCACGGGCGATTTCCAGCACGGCGACGACGGCATCCAGCGGGAGTTGAGAAATTTCCGTCGAAACGATTTTCGAGCTGCGAATGTAATCGGCGTGCTCGGCGCGAATGTACTCGCCCGTGGTTTCGCTGGTCGCCGCCGGACTCATGTAAATGGCGCGGCCACCATCAGGGTTTACAAAAATGTGCGCGAAAGAAGACGATGCGCCGTCCAGCGTGATGTGTTTATCCATCGAGTAACGATCCATGCCTACGCGCAAGAACCGCCCGTATTCGTCGTCGCCCTGTTTGCCAAAAATTCCTGTGCGCAACCCCAGCAACCCAGCCCATGACAAATGGTTCAGCGTGACGCCGCCAACCAGCATTTGGGTTGTCGAACCGTCGTTGTACCGATCCAGCGCGATCTTTTCTTCGCTGCCAATGATGCGCGGCGTTTTGTAAATCAAATCCACCACCATCGAGCCAATCCCAACCAAATCAAATCGTTTTGAGTTCATTTTTGAAAGCAGAATTTCCTTCAGAGTGTGAAATGTGAGGCGCGCAGTGTACCCGAAAACCAAACTGTACACATCCGCAGCAGCGGCGTAAGATCACGCCACAAAACTGCACCAGAATTTCAACCAAACTTAGATCCCAATGGAGGTTACGCGATGTCTGCAAACAAACCCAAAGCGCACCTATCAAAGGCGGCCAAGGAAACTTCTCGACGGCAATTTCTCAATCAGGCAGCCGCTGCCGGTTTGGTAACGCTAGCCGCTCCGGCAATCGTTCGCGGGCGAAACCTGAACGACAAACTGAATCTGGCCATCATCGGCGCTGGTGGGCGTGGCGCTGCGAACCTGAAAGATGTCGAAACGGAAAACATCGCCATCCTGTGCGATGTCAACGAAGAAGGTTTGAACAAAGCCGCTGCGCGTCACACCAGCGCGCGCAAACTGGTGGATTTTCGCAAAGTCTACGATCACGCCAAAGAGTTTGATGCGGTGGTGATCAGCACGGCGGAACACACGCACGCCTTTGCCACGCTGCCCGCGTTGCAGCTTGGCAAGCACGTCTATTGCGAAAAACCGCTGACGCACAACATCTGGGAAGCGCGCGTCATCCGCGAAGCCGCCGCAAAAGCCAAAGTCGCCACGCAAATGGGCACGCAAATTCACGCCGGAGATAATTACCGTCGTGTGGTCGAATTGATTCAAACCGGAGCCATCGGCCAGGTCAGCGAAGTTCATGTGTGGGTCAGTCGTGCCTGGGGTTGGCAGGCGACCGAAGAAGAATCGAAAGCCGCTGGTGACATTGTCTTTGTCCAGAATCGCCCGGCGACGCCTGACCCGATTCCGACGATTTTGAACTGGGAATTGTGGTTGGGGCCTGCGCCTTCGCGTCCGTTCAACAACGTCTATTTTCCCGGACCGAAATGGTATCGCTGGTGGGATTTCGGCAACGGCACGATGAGCGATTTGGGCAGCCATTGGATTGATCTGCCGTTCTGGGCGCTGAAACTGGATCACCCATTGACAGTCGAAGCCGATGGTCCGAAACCGCATCTGGAAATCGCTCCGGCTTCGATGAAAGCTGTCTATCAATACGGCCAGCGGGGAACTCTGTCACCCGTAAAGCTGACCTGGTATCAGGGAACTTACAAACCGCAAATCTGGAAAGATGCAGGCATTCCGCAATGGCCGAACGGCGTGCTCTTCGTCGGCGACAAAGGCATGGTGCTTTCCGATTACGGCAAACACGCGTTGTTGCCCGAAAGCAAATTTGCCGATTTCAAACGTCCCGACCCATTCATTCCAAAATCGCTGGGGCACCACGCCGAATGGATCCATGCCTGCAAAACTGGCGCGCCGACGACGTGCAACTTTGAATACGCTGGCTGGCTGACCGAAGCCAATCATCTGGGCAACGTCGCCTATCGCGTTGGCAAAAAACTGGAATGGGATGCAAAACAGCTTCGCGC
>CAYLJQ010000686.1:0-3991 GCA_964383955.1 uncultured Heliomicrobium sp.
TGTGTAAATCGGGTTGAGGGTTACTGTCCTGCCTGAAGAAATTTCTCTCAAGTGAAGAATTAAACCCAAATGTTAAATAAGTGAGGTTTGAAACGCGCCAAACCAGGCGCGGCTCTGAGTACGCTTTTCTGGGGAATTAATGGAGCTGCAATGGCACTTATGAGAAGCCAAAACAGCCTTCAATTTATTTACAGTGAATCGCCAGTGAGTTTGCCGGAGAATAAGGTTTGTAATTCAAACCCAGATTGTGAGTACTGTAAGGTCGTTATCCGGCAGGCGAAATGTACAATAAGCGGGAATATTTTGTAAGGCGTGACAGTGGCTTTTTAAGGAAATTTCGCGACTCCCCAGATGGCATTCGGGAAGTGTCACTCTCAACGCGCTACGTCACAGGCCAACACAGCGAAAATCCGCCGACGGATAATGCTTGGCCAGCATCGCGATTCGGTCTTTTTGTCGGGCGGAAAGCATTTCACCCCGGCCAGCGACGCCTTTATTGAAACGGTTACGGCGCGTGTCGCCTTCGGTGGTGGCGACCACGTGCTCAATGTCTACGCGCTGAGCCTGCAAGTCATAAAAGCGCAACAATCGTTCGACCGTTCCAGCTTTGTCGCGGATCATTTCTTCGTACCGCAGCCAGTGAATCTCCAATCGTTTGTTGGCTTCGGCTCGCTGCCACGAAGAAATGAACTGAAAATACCACGGCAGAACGTTGTCAATAATCAGGTCCGTTTGCTGCTCTTCGGTCGAGCGGTCGAAATCTTCACGGTTGTAATACGTCGTGTCTGTGAAACCTGTCCGGTAAAAATCCCGCAAGCTAATGGTGGTGTCGTAAATATTTCGCACCAGAATGATTGGCTTGATTCCGAAAGCCTGCATTACCTGAATGTTCGCTTCGGAGGCGCGGCAGTGCTGCTGCGTCACGGTATTGGTTTTACCGAACTTCACCCAGATCGGCAGATCCAGTTCGTGTTCGTTTTGCAGCGCAGCAAAGACCGAAAAGATCGGGCGGAATTTGGTCAGCGCCACCATCACGTTTTTCAGAAACGTTGACCCGCTTTTGGGCGCGCAGGCAATGAAAATATGCTTGCCCAATTGCGCAGAGCCGTAAGCGGTTGTGTAATCGCCAAGTCTGGCCGGTTCTTTGGTATACGCCAGGGCATTCGCCAAACTGACGTAATACGTGGGGCAAGGTTCGATGGAAATCGCCTTTCTCAAAATCGGCAGGGAGATTGAATACTGATGATTCCGGCTGAAGATCAGCGCCAGTGAGTGAAACGCATCCGCGAAGTGGCCGCGAAATTCTTTGTCCTGAAGCGCCGGTCCGCGCAATTCCAGCGCCATCGCTTCCTGCACCAGCGAACTGACCAGCAGGCTGTCGGCGCGTTCCCTGACCAGTTTGTCAATTCTTCGCTTGTACGCGGTCACCAGGTTTTGCACGATGGCGTCATAACCGGGCAATCGAGGCGGCGTTTTTTGCAGCAGATGTTTGAACAGGATCAACGCAGCTTCTGTGTCACCCTGCTGAAGCTTTGCCGTGGCAACTTCGAAGTCGTTCCTGATTTGCATCGCCAGTCCTTGATCCTGGCGCGCGCCTGCAAAATTACCCTGTCTGCCTTTTCCCATAACCGTTGGTCATTTCTTGAAAAATGCTTCCACACGCGGACGGATGCTGGCGTCCAGCGAAGCTTCCGTCGTTTCGTTCGGCATGCCTTTCAGCAAATGCCAGCGTTCAATGTGTTCAATGGCTTTGCCGGGAGCAATTTTTTGCAGCGGCCCCAATGTTTCGACTTCCAGAAAGTCTTTGTTGGTGAAGGTTTCGAAGTTGCTGCCGCCATCGGGATAAGGTTTGCCTTCCTGATAATCGAAGCCTTTGACGAACAGCGTGCCGGTGTTCAGATAGCCCACCCAGCCGCCACGATGCGCCAACCCCAACTTGGTTGGCTTTTTCGCCGTCTTGTCCTGCCGTAACGTGATGTACCGCGTGCCGAATCGCCACCGCGGATCGGCCAGATCGGTAAACGGCCAGAGAATCAAATTCTGGTTTGGCGCGAAGCCGCGAAAATCAGGCTTTTCACCCGGCTCCAGCGAACCTGGATGCGCAATTTTTTCCGGCAGCGGAATGATTGCCACGCCGCCTTGCGCCATAACGGTCAGCGCCCACGGAGCCAGTTCAACAGTTTTCGATCCTTTGTTGCGAAGTCGATGCACCAGCGTTACGCCTGTGCCTTCGGCGTCCAGCGTCAGGTCAATTTCTTTCTGAATGCCGGTCAGTTTTTCGATAGGCTGAATCAATCGAACGCCAGTTTCGCCCAGCTTTTCGTGTTTGATTGGGGAATTGTCCAGCACGTAAGTTCGAACGGAATCTTCCGGCGCATGCCACAGGCGGTGACCGCCGCGAATCTGCCAGGAATCTTCGCCGGATTTGCCCATCTGTTCGTCGAATTCTTTGAAGACGTTTGGCTCGCCAACATAGCCGTAACGCATCACGCGCGGCCCGACATCCAGCGTCAAAACCAGATCAACCGTTCCATTGGTAAGCTGCAAATTGTTTTGCCAGCCTTTGTAAGCGATGTTTTGCATGGTGACTTTCAAGGTTGCTTGCGTGGGTGAAACCAGACTGAAAAGCGCGACGGTCAGAACCAAAAGAAAAATCAGCCAGACAACATGACGCCGCCGCGAGGTGAAGTGGCAATGAAACATTTTTGACAAGGTTTTCCTCCTGAAAAGCTAAACGCACTGAAGGCTCAATTTCCGTCAAGTTAAGGTCGCGGGCGAACGCGCGGCTCTTCGTTTGGGGGCGAAGCGGGGTTGGGTGTGGGAGTTGGACTAGGCTCCGGTTTCGGAACTGCATCCGCAGCCGTTTTGGCCTCTTCGTATTTCTGCTGTGCTAGCAGTGCGTTTTGTTTTGCCGTCGCCGTATCGCCGTTTTTTGAAGCCGTTTCCGCCAGCCGCCTAAAATTCTCAGCTTCCTGCCAGGGGGCAGTTGCATACTGGGGGGCTTGCGAGGTGTTTGCCGCATCACGAGCTTTTTTCATCTCGTCAAAAAATTGCTGGGCGTCTTTGCGTTCGGTTTCCTTCAACGCCAGTTCATCGCCGACAGCCAGCAGACGGCGGTAAAGCGGTTCTGCTTCCTTGAATTTGCCCTGGTTGAAGGCGATCTCAGCATCGCGCCAGGCGGTCTGCGCTTCAATAACTTTGGCTGCGAAAAGCGGCTTGTTGCCGTAGCTTCTTTGGATGGTTTTCAGTGTCGTTTCAGCCTGCGTGCGCGTGATTTTTGTGTCCTCTTCCGAGCCGTAAATTCTTTCTTTGGTCAAGTTCCAGGCTGGTTTGGCCAGAAACAAGCCAGCGGCAAGGATGGCGATAAAAATGGCAATATTTCGGATTGTCCGTGTGGGAATGCTGCTTTCAGTATTCGTCGTTGTCATCGTTGGCCTCGGAGTGACTTTGGTTGTGAAAGAAGGAGGTGCGTTTACCGGTGTTGTGGCATTAAGCGGCATCGAACTGGTTGGCGCAGCCTGGCCCGCCCGGCCAAGTTGGCCGAAATTCGGTGGTGGCGGTGTGGGCGGTAATTGAGACGTCGTCACGGCTTTGGTTGGAGCGTTGGCCGCTTGATCAGCCGGTGTGGAAAAGATTTCCTGCCGCGTCGCCACTGGAATGCTCGCCTGAACGCTTGGATGATTGGCGATTTCGCGCACACCTTTCAGCAGATGACTGATGGCGCGTTTTATTTCCACTTCCGTGACGTCGGACGACTTGGCGTGAACGATGTTGTTGCGCACGCCAATACCAAAGAAAACGTCGGGTGGATTGGAAAACAGCGCACGATTGCCATCTACTCGTTCGCCAACCGTTGCAGGTTTGCCATCTTTCCCGAGTAAGTTAGGATTGATGAAGCTCAAAAGAAATTCGAGCAATGAAACCAATTGGATGACTTGCGTGACAGGATTCTTTTCCTGCTCAATCTGTGCCACTGGAAAAACGCCTAGGG
>CAYLJQ010000687.1:0-3991 GCA_964383955.1 uncultured Heliomicrobium sp.
TGGTCGGCTGCGACGCCAACAGGTTGACGCATTATCCAGGCAGAACAAAACGCGGCGATCAACAAGAAAGAACGAACAAAAAACCTGCTTGGGATACATTTCATAACCATACACCTCCAGAATCGGGGGAAATTGACTTAGGGTGAAAATCAACGTTGTGAAGGGCTTTTATCTGGGAATCATCGGCTCACGTACAGGCCGATTTGGATTGCTCTGAACGAAGGAAACTTGCAGGTCGTGTCAACCAAGCCGAGGACGTTTTGCTTTGGCAACTCGCTAATTATTCTGCAACCGGGATTCGCTCAATCGCAGACCAGTTTTTACTCAAAGCATCACCAAAAGTCATCAATTTTTTCTGTTGCGATTCAAACTTAATACAGCCCCAGGGAATTAGAAGCTGGCAGAAAGCATGGCAACTTTCTTGAGGCATTAACCGGTAGCGATTTCCGTCTTCTCTTGGTTACAATCCCCATTGCTGAGTTCAAGTAATCTTTTAATTTCATGACTATTTCCACCAACGATACCCACTATGGACATTCAACCTGTGCTAACGCCAAACGCTCCCGCGCCGGGCGGGCATTATTCACAAGCGATTATTCACAACGGCCTGATTTACATCGCCGGACAATTGCCGATTGACCCGGCCACAGGCGAAAAGAAACTCGGTTCCATCGAAGAGCAAACCGAGCAGGTGTTGGCAAACATCCGTGCGATCCTGGAAGCCGCCGGAAGCAGCCTGAATCGTGTGCTGAAAATGACGGTTTATATTTCCGACATTGAACTGTGGGGCAAGGTGAATGAAATTTACGCGCGCGCACTGGGCGAACATCGTCCGGCGCGCGCGGTTGTCCCGATCAAAGAACTTCATTACGGTTTCAAAATCGAAATCGAAGCCATCGCCGCAATCTGATGTTCCTACTTCAAATGGAAGCTCAACAGTTGCAACCCAAAATTCCACTGATCATCAACGGGGACGATTTCGGCTATTCCGAAGCCGTCAACCGCGCCATCATTCAGGCTCACCGCGAGGGCGTGCTGACCAGCGCAAGCCTGATGGTGAATGAGCGCGCCGCCGACGAAGCGGTTGAACTTGCCCAAGCGAACCCAAGCCTGGCGGTCGGCTTGCATCTGGTCTTGGTGCTTGGCAAAGCCGCATTGCCGCACGCGAAAATTCCGCATATCACCGATGCCGAAGCCCGATTCACCAACAGTTCGTTTCAGGCGGGAATCAAGTACTACTTCAATCCATCCGCACGACGAGAACTGCGCGCCGAAATGCGTGCGCAATTTGAGCGCTTTGTAGCGACGGGGTTGAACTTTTCGCACGTAGATGGCCACACGCACCTGCACCAGCATCCTGTGATTTTTGATGAGTTGATCCGCCTGTGCGAAGAATTTGACGTTCGCCGCGTTCGCGTCGTCAAAGGAGAAATGCGGATGAGCCTGAAACTGGACCGAAAGCATCTGCCAATCAAACTGGTCTGGGGAACAGTGTTCAACCTGCTTGGCGGTTGGTGCGAAAAACGATTGGCCGGGCGCGGCTTTGTTCAACCGCAAAAAGTTTATGGATTGCTGCAATCGGGCAACATGAACGAAGGCTACCTGCTTGGACTGCTGAAACAAATGGAAGCTGCTACCAGCGAAATTTACGCGCACCCATTGGCGCTTGACGCCGACGAAAATGCAAGACGGGAAAATCCCGGCGGCGCGCGCGAACTTCAGGCACTGACCAGCGAACGCGTTCGTCTGGCAATTGAAACCGCCGGCTTCCGATTGGCAACTTACGAATCCGCAATATGAAAACTTTGGTTGTTTTGTTCGTCGCCATTTGCGCGCAAACGCTCGGCGATGTTTGCCTGACAAAAGGAATGAAATCCATCGGCGAAGTGAACACGCTTGATCCGGCAGAGCTGTTCCACATCGGCGTTCAAGTCTTCAGCACGCCTTATATCTGGCTTGGCATTTTGATTCTCAGCATTTTCTTCGGGCTTTATTTGGTGGCACTGTCCTGGGCAGATTTGAGTTTTGTGCTTCCGGTCACGGCGTTCGGTTATGTGATGAATGCTTTTCTGTCCTGGAAATTGCTGGGAGAGCACATTTCGCCAGCGCGCTGGCTGGGAACGTTGGTTATCTGTCTTGGCGTTGCCGTCGTCGCCAAAACTGAACAGCGCACAACCAAAGCAGCAGAGCAAATGGAGTCAGAAAAAGAATGAAAACCTTTCTGCTGTTTTGTTTGCTGATCGGCGGCGGTTCGTTGGGCGAAATTCTTTCAGCCAAAGGCATGCAACAGGTCGGTGATGTTTCGCTGCGTCCGCGCGCGCTGCTGGGCGCAATCTGGCGAATGATTCAAAATCCTTATTTGATAGGCGGCGTAGCTTGTATGGCGGTTTCCTTCTTTTCCTTCATCAGTTTGCTCAGCTATGCCGATTTAAGTTTTGTCGTTCCGCTGACCGCTGTCAGTTACATTACCAACACGCTTGGCGCGCGATTCTTCCTGGGCGAACGAATTTCCAAAGAGCGCTGGGCGGGAACTCTGCTGGTGGCTTTTGGCGTCGCGCTGGTTTCGATTTCCGACAAGTTGGAGGCGCTTTTCAGCTCAACTAGATGAAGTGGATGAATTGGATTTACTCGATTTTTGCGCCGCAACTGCACTCCCCGGTTGCGTTTTGGACGCTGCTTTTTGTTCGGATCGCGTTATTCATTTGCGTGCTGTCGGCCATTGCTTATTACGGCATCGCGCTGGTTGGGGGCCTGGCGTGGTTTGCCGACCGGCGCAGGCAACGCGCGCTCGGTTTGAATTTCACGCCGCCAGCCACAATTCTGAAACCTGTTCGCGGAGCCGATGCCGAAGCCTATGAAAACTTCGCCAGCTTTTGCCGGCAGGATTACCCGAACTTTCAAATCATCTTCGGCGTGCGCGAAGCCAGCGACCCGGTTGTGCCGATCATCAAAAAGCTGATCGCGGACTTTCCTGCTTGTGACATTGAACTTGTCATCTCGGAAAAGGAAATCGGCTACAACGCCAAAGTTTCAAACCTGCAAAATATGTTCGCCAAAGCTCGCCATGACATCCTGCTGGTTGTGGACAGCGACATTCGAGCTGAGCCTGATTACCTGCGGCGCGTTGTTGCCCCGATGCAGAGGGAGACAATCGGCATGGTCACCTGCCTGTATCGCGGGGCCAACGCCCGGACACCAGCTTCTTTGCTGGAAAACATCGGCATTTCATCCACTTTTGGCCCGGAAGTTTGTTCGTCGCGCTTATTGGAAGGCATCGTTTTCTCGCTTGGTTCGACAATCGTGATGCGGCGCGACATTTTAGAACGCATCGGCGGCTTTCCTGCTGTGGCGGATTATCTGGCAGATGATTTTATGCTCGGCAATTTGACGGCGAAACTCGGCTACGAAATTGTCCTGTCAGATTGCGTGGTGGATCACATTTCCAGCCCGGATACGATGGCAACGATGCTGAAACATCAACTTCGCTGGGGACGTTCGACGCGCATTTCCCGCCCTTGGGGGTACCGCGGCTTGATCCTGACTTACGGCACGGCGACTTCGTTGTTGGCGCTGCTGGCATGGGACTTTTCGCGATTCGCCTGGTGGTTGCTGGCGGCGGCGATATTCATTCGCTTCCTGCCGGTTTTCGTCGTCGGAGTTTACGGACTGAAAGACAAAACTCTGGCGAAGTTTTTCTGGCTTGTGCCAATTCGTGATTTGATAACTTTCGGTGTCTGGATCGCCAGCTTCGTCGGCGACGAAATTCACTGGCGAGGTGTAAACTTCCGCGTGCTGCCGGATGGAAAGCTTGCTCCGGCCTGGAAGGCTGAATCGAGCACACAAATCGGGTAATATGACGCCGCTTCAAGGAGGCATTATGACTACTGAAACAATAAAGCTGCAATTGGTTCAAACCATTATTAATCTACCGGAAAACCAATTAGCCACAGCAAGCGAATTTCTCAGTCGCCTTGTGTCTGACGATGTCTCA
>CAYLJQ010000688.1:0-3985 GCA_964383955.1 uncultured Heliomicrobium sp.
TGCACGTCGTTGATGTCAGCGATATTAACAATCCGCGCAAAGTTGCTGAATACCCTGTGCCGGAAGGCGGCGCGCATAACGTCTGGGTGAAAGACGACGTCTTGGTGATGGGGTATTACGGCGGCGGCGGTCGCGTGCTGGACGTTTCAGGCGAACTGCGCGGCGATCTTTATCAGCAAGGCAGAGAAATTGCGCGGCTGTGGACTGGCGACCCGCAAGGCTATCGTCCCAACGTGCCTTTCACCTGGGGAGCGCGCCAATTCGGCGAGCACATTTTCTTCAATGACATCAATTCCGGCATTTGGATCACCAAGCTGGGCAAACCAAAACAAAAAGGTTCGACGACTGCGCCGGGCGAATAAGGCAACCGTGAAAAGACGATGAAGCAGGTTCGTAGTTCCGCTTTCAGGCGGTTGGTTTTGACGATCGTTTTATTGAGTCTGTCGCCTTTTGGCGGGACTACGAACGCTTTTCCCGAAACGATAGAGCTGCCTGCACCGCAGCAACGCTCCACCAATTCAGTTTTCATCCTGCCCGCCAACATCGAAGCGGAAATCGGCCAGCACATCCAGCTAAAAACTGTGACAACCGATGCGCGTGGCCGCCAGACGGAAGTCAAAGCCGGATTCTGGATTGCCCTGCCCAATGATTTGGCGACGATTGATGGCGACGGCAAAATCAGCCTGCTTGCTGCGGGTGAAGTTCAGGTCGTCGCCATCGTCAATGGCAAGCAGGTTCGAACAACGATCCGCGTCAAACCAGCGCGCATCGCCGCAATCAAACTTTCAAAATCAAACGTATCGCTGACCACCGGGGAAAGCATCCGACTTACAGCCGAAGCGATTGACGCTGGCGGCAATCCGAACAAAGAGGCCAAACTTACCTGGAAATCCGATACTCCAGCGGTGGCCTCAGTTGACGCAACAGGATTGGTGGCCGGTCTGGCCGTTGGCAAGGCAAATATCACCGCTGGCTTCGAAGCCATCAGCGCCAGCCTGACGATTGAAGTCCTGCAAAGCGATGTTCACAGTTTGAGCTTGAACCCGATCCAAACCACGGTTCGTGTCGGCGATGTCATTCGCTTTACCGCGGAAGCCAAAAATCAAAAAGGCGAGGCGGCAAACTCAGCTAACGTTCGCTGGTATGCTAACGGCGAAACGACGATGGATACAGATGGAGCCTTTGTTGCCAAACGTCCAGGCCTATACAGCGTCACCGCTTTATCCGGTGGAAAATCGGCAACAGGCGTTGTGACCGCCACGGCTCGTAACGTTGCGAGAGAACTGGAAACGGTTGGCCGCATTTCGCTCGGCGCAATTCATGGGTCGGCGGTTTGGCCCTTTGGCAAATATCTGTACGTCGCCACTTTTAAAGACGAGCTTCGCGTTTACGACAGTTCCGATTTGAAAAATCCCGCGCTGGTTGAAACCCTGAAAATTGACGCTCGCTCGCTACTGGATTTCAGTTTGACGGCGGATGGACGCATCGGCGTGCTGACGCGCGAAGGAGCCTCAAACCGACAAAACGGCTTGCTGTTTCTGGACACTTCAGACCTGGCCCATCCCAAAATTCTGTCATCGTTCACTGAAACGATCAGCGGCTCGGTTCACAGCGCGTTTCTTGACGGCCATTATGTTTACCTGACGGACGATGCAACCGGCTCAATGCGCGTAATTGATTTTCGCGATCCGAAAAATCCCAGGCAAGTGGCGCGGTGGGAACTGGCGCTGCCGACGACCAAACCTCAAACTGAACACGCAATGGCCGGAATAAGTATGGGAATGCGTCATTTGCACGATGTTCAAGTCAAAGATGGATTGGCCTACCTGGCTTACTGGCGGGACGGTTTGGTGATACTGGATGTTGGCGCAGGGCTTCGCGGTGGCAGCCCGGAAAGCCCCAAGCTCGTCAGTCAGTTTCGATTCAATCACACTGATCTTTATGGCAAAGGATGGCTGGCTGGGACGCGGGAAGTTTTTCGACACAAAAACTACGTCTTTGTCGGGGACGAAGTCATTCCAGCGGAATCCGCTCTAAACGCTGGCATACGGCGACTCGGTCGCGGCATTCTGCATGTGATTGATGTTTCGGATATTTTCAATCCGCGCCGCATTGCCGAATATTCGCTTCCCGAAGGTGGCGCCTACAATGTCTGGGCAGATGGAGA
This sequence comes from uncultured Heliomicrobium sp., assembly GCA_964383955.1. GTDB lineage: Bacteria > Acidobacteriota > Blastocatellia > RBC074 > RBC074 > RBC074. Next base: position 2,168 of record CAYLJQ010000688.1, read on the forward strand.
AGTATTGGCGATGGGATTTTACGGCGGCGGCGGACGAGTTTTAGACATTTCAGGTGAGTTGCGTGGCAATCTGGCTGAACAAGGCCGCGAAATTGCTCGATTAAAAACCGGAGCGCAGGAAGGCGAACGCGAGCAGGCTCCCTTTACGTTCAGTGCGCGGATTTTCAGCGGCTACGTTATCTTCAATGACATGCAAACCGGCATCTGGATCACCCAATTAGGCAAACAATTGAAATGAATCAGCACCGTGCCCAACAAATACTAAGTCTCTTTCCGAATCGCCGGTTAATCGTGCTCGGCGATCTGATGCTGGATGAGTTCATCTGGGGCGAAGTGCGGCGCATTTCGCCTGAGGCTCCAGTGCCTGTAGTTGAGGTTAAACGCGAATCCTGGCATTTAGGCGGTGCAGGAAACGTTGTGTCAAACCTGCTTGGACTCGGTGCCAAAGCCTGGCCAATCGGTATTATCGGAGATGACGAAGCGGGACGGCTGCTAAAGCGCCACTTTACAGAACTAGGTGCGACAGTGGGAGGCATCGTTGTTGATCCATCCAGACCAACAACACGAAAGACCAGGATTGTCGCTCACAGCCAGCAAATGGTTCGTGCTGACCGAGAAAGTCGGCTGCCAATCTCTAACGAAATCGAAACTTGTCTTCTTGCAGCTTTTCACTCTGCCCTGCCTGAAGCTGAAATTGTCATCATTTCCGATTACGACAAAGGCTTGCTGACTCCGCGCCTGCTGAAGCTTGTGATCGAGGCGACTCAAGCCGCCGGGAAACTTGTCTGCCTGGATCCGAAGATCAAAAACTTTTTGAGTTATCAACATGCGGATGTCATTACCCCCAATCAGCCTGAAGCGGAACGAGCGAGTGGAATCGAAATTACGGATGATGCTTCCCTGATTACTGCAGCTCACAGAATCCGAGACCTTCTAAATTGCGCCAATGTCTTAATTACTCGGGGAGAGCATGGCATGAGCTTGCTTGATGCAAACGATAAGCTGACACAGATTCCAACCGTTGCTCGTGAGGTTTATGACGTAACTGGCGCTGGCGATACAGTAATTGCCACGCTCTCAATGGCCTTGGCTGCTGGAGCGAGCATGATTGAAGCAGCAATTATGGCTAATCACGCTGCGGGAGTTGTCGTAGGAAAAGTAGGCACTGCTACCGTTACCTCAGCAGAATTATCAGCAACACTGCTTGATCTGGACGCTAATTGAAGCGATTTTTTCACTAAAACCTGTTTCCCGATATGACAAACCCATCCCAAATCCGAAAAAATGGATGAACCATGATCGTACACAAGTAAAATTCCTACCCGTTCCCTTTCAAACCACTACTTCCTTTTTACTCAGTTTATTCCGCAACCAGGAAAATTTTTTCTGATCTAAGCCTGACTTAACAAGCAAGTTAACTCACTACCCTAAATCGTGTCCTTTTATGCAAATTTTCGGATGGTATACTTCGCGCCGTGATATTTATGCTTCTACTAACGCCGTGAAGTTCTTTCACGTTGCGGTTGCAGTCTCAAGCCGCTTTGGAAGCTCGAACAAAAGAGTAAAACAAAAGAAATGTGAAAATGTGCCCCTGCTCAATCATTGCTGTGTCCGCTAAAAAGCGGTGATGTTTTGATTGAGTCCCTTGTGTTTGATCCACACAGAGGGCAAGCGTTAGTTGAAGTTGGGATTAACCCTAACAAGGAGACGAATGGATCATATGATTACTATTCTTAACAAAACAGTGGGAATTGCTTGTACAGCGTGTTTATCAATTGCTCTTCAGTTTGGAGCCAATGCTCAAACCCCAACATCGCC
>CAYLJQ010000689.1:0-3982 GCA_964383955.1 uncultured Heliomicrobium sp.
TTAGCGACTCGGTTGAGCAACTCCATTTTTAAGACTCCTTACTTCATCAGTCAGGGTGAATAGATTTTCACTGTAGCAGCTCAAGTTTCTTTGTCGCGTAGCGACGTTTGAATTTAGCCGTGGGTGCAACCCACGGAAAGCGAGTCAGTTGTTCTTCGTCGCGTCAGCGACGGCTGAACTCAAGCGTCGCTGACGCGACGCAAATATTTTTTTGCTTTCCCCGGCGTTGAAACGCCGGGCTAAATTCAACCGTCGCTCTGCGACGAAGAACATTGGGCAGCAATTTGTATTTTTCCGGTGAACAGCCAATAGCATTCGTCAATTTCCGGCCATTGCCTGTCGAACAACTCTTCCCCAACGTCTGACTGCCAGATATCGGTCAAGCTTTCCCGCTACCAGCGATTGCAACTGTTGCGAAGATTGCAGGTAGTACATATCCACTCGCGGCAAAAGATGAAGCGGTTCATCATTGGTTCGCCGCAAATCAGTCGTGCAAGCCGAACGAACGCTTCGCCGCACAACGTCTTCAGCCTGACGATTCAAATAGCCGTACGGGTAAGCAAAGTTTTCAATCGCTCGCCCGGTTCGTTCGCTGATTTCAGCGCAACCACCTGCGATTTCTTCTTCAATTTCTTTTTCAGATAAGCGCCGCAAATCCGGATGCGTGCGTGTGTGCCCGCCGATTTCAATTCCCTGTTCCGACAACTCCAGTACCTGTCGCCAGTTCAGCATCTTCTGCGAACCTAAGCCCGGCGGCGGCGCGTCCCAATCGTTGCGGCCTTCGACGTGACCGCTGATAACAAACACTGTTGCGCTGAAGTTGTGCCGCACAATTTCCGGCATCGCAGTTTCATAAAAGTTGGCAAAACCGTCATCAAACGTCAGCACCGCGCAAGCTTCCGGCCATCGGTTATTTGCATCGCGATAAGCCAGAGCTTCGCTAAGCGAAATTCCGCGAAAGCCCGATTTGGCCAGCGCCCGCATCTGTTCGGCAAAGGTTTTCGGCGTAACGGAAACCACTGAGCCGCTGTCGTCAATCGAGTGATACGTCAGAATTGCCAGCATTCGTTTATTCGGACCTCGAAGCGCCTGCATTGAAATCGGCAACCGGAGCGAATTCGCTCGCGCGCGGTTCGCCCAGGATGTATCCAACCAGTTCGCCCCACGACCAGGCGATCAGCAATCCGGCGATCAGCGGAAGCGTCGGGAGAATCTGCCTGGCGGTTCGCTGCTGCCGCAGCATATGTTTCAAGTTCCGTAGCAACAGCAGCGCCGGAAGCACTGGCGTCATGGCGGCCAAAAAGATTCGCTGGCTGAACCCAAACGACGCGACGCGGGTTTCGGCAAAAACGCGTCCCCATTCGGCACGCTCACGAATGGCTTGCCCGTAATCAATCGGCGGACGATGTTTGTAAACTTTCAGCGCCGGATCCAGCCGCAAGGCCATACCGCGATCCCGAAGCGCCCAATGCACCCTCGTTTCGCTGTAAGCTTCGCGCCAGACATCGCGCGTGCGTTCAATCGCTTCGCGCTTGTACGAAATGTTCAGGTCGGAAACGTATTCGGCTTCCGTTGCCGCTAGCGGACTGCCGTACCGTCCGTGATCGCAGTAATACGCCGCCCAGTGCAGCGGTTGATCCACCGCGTTATCAATCGAACCGCCAATCACCGCAGCCGGCAATCGGTCGTGAGCCGCCAGAATTTCCGTCACCCAGTTTCCCGCCGGAACAACTTGATCTTCGGTCATCGCAATCACCCGCCCGCGCGCCAGATCCAAACCAACAGCCCGGCGGCGATCACACAGCCGATGCTGATGCGCTGGGACGTTTGGATTCGCCGCAATTCCCAGATCGGTGATGAAAGGAAAATTCACTTCAGGAAATTCAGGTTTCAATTCGCCAATTTCTGCCGCCCAAGCGTCGTACGGCACGATGATTTCGGAGGCTAAGGTTTGAACTTGCGGACGCAAGGCCTTTAGGCAACGGCGCATGGCGTCTTTGCCGCCAATGACCGTAATCAGAATCGAAATGGCAATGTCAGTTTTCGGCTCTTTGTTCAGCACCAATTGAAACCTCAAGAGTTTCCGGACCGCCGGTTTTGCCTGTCACGTAACCAGCCAATTCGCCCATTGACCAAAGTATTTGCAATAGCGCAACCAGCGGCAACGCAGGCACAATCCGATTCAGATGGCGGCCTTTCGTCAATGCCAGGCGAACGATTCGCAATGTCAGCACTGCTGGCAGCAGAAAAGACAATCCGCAATAAATCCCGCGCTGAGCCAGGCTCATGTCTTTTGCGCGCGTGCCCGCAAACGAACGCCCCCAGACAAATCGTTCCTGCAAAGCAGGCAGAAATCGCAAACCGTAACGCGCCTGGTACACGACCATTCCGGGATCAAGCCGCAACAGTTCTCCGCGCTTTCGCAATTCCCAGTTCACGGGTGTTTCGTGATAAGCGTCCTGCCAATGATCGCGGACTTGTTCCAGCGCGCGGCGTTTATAGGAAATGTTGCTGTCGCTCAGGAATTCAGCCGGGCCAGTCGGCACAGGATTTTGGTACCGCCCAAAATCGCACAAGTAGACAGCCCAGTTCAGCAAACGGTCAACGCCGTTTTCGACAGCGCCGCCGATGGCAGCTTCCGGTCCGCGATGCGCTTCCAGCATTGCTTTGCACCATCCCGGTTGAGGCGCGGCGTGATCTTCCAGCAAAGCCACAACTTTGCCGTGCGCCCGGTTTAAGCCAATGGCGCGCAAAATGTCGTGATGTTCGCGGCTGAAATCGCCGAAGCTTTTCGCGTCAACTTTCGACCGGGCATCCACAAATTCAACCCAGGGGAATCGCGCCGCCAATTCCGGCACACTGTCCAGCCTGTCGTCGAAAGGCACGATGCACTGGACAGCAAGCTCCAGCGCACTAGGTTCCAGCGCGGTCAAACAATTCTTCATCGCCTGCGATCCGCCTGCGATGATGGCGATGACAACCGACAGTTCAGGTTCGTTTTCGGACATTGCGTTGTTCATCGTTATTCGATCTTTGAAAGGCTGTCGCCAGGCCCAGCCAGATAGCCCACCCATTCGCCCAGCACATACGTCGCCGTGACCGGGACCAGGATCGGCAGCACTTGGATAAATTTGTCCACCCGATGACGTTTTTGATAAACCCGCATTGCCGTTCGCGCCCACAACAAAGGAATCAGCAGCGGTGCAGCCAGCAAATACACCGCGCGAAACCCTGCGGAAATGGTATTCCTGCGGACTCCGGCAAAAGCCCGGCTGAACAGAAATCTCTGCCACAGGTAATAGCTGAACCCGAACGGCCCGGTGTGATACACCACCAGATCAGGTTCGGCCAGAAACTTTTCTCCGGCTGCCAACAGCGTTTGATTCAGCACGGCTTCCCAATATCCGCTGCCTTCATGCGGCAAATGTCGTATCAGCAAATCGCGGCGATACACGCAGTTGGCGGCGCAAACGTCGTCCGTCGTGCCGCGTTCCAGCGGCGGCATATACGAATTGTATTCCGTGAAGTAAACCGCCCAATCCATCAACCGGTCATAGTCTGCATCGGCCACCACACCGCGAATTGCGGCGACAGGCGTTTTTTCCTGTTTTCCTTTTTCGATGCAGCGCAGGATCGTCGCGATCCAATCTTCGCGCGCAACGCAATGCTCTTCGATGATGGCGATATACTCGGATTTCGCTTGTTCAATGCCGCGCCGACGCATATCCGGAACGCTTTCGCCAGCGGGTCGGCGGATCACACGCACCCAGGGAAAATCGCGTTCGATTTTGGAGGCAACTTCTTCGCCTGCGCGATCAACAACAATGAACTCCAATCCGGATTGTGCCCTTTGTCTTTCCAGGGATTGCAGGCAGCGAGAAATGTATGGTTCGCCAACGCAGGAAGCGATCACGATTGAAAGCTTAGGTAAAGTCATAGTGTACAGATTACTTGGCAGATGCCTTGGAATTGATCTTGTCTG
>CAYLJQ010000690.1:0-3979 GCA_964383955.1 uncultured Heliomicrobium sp.
GCACCGATTGCTGAACCCAAAGGCAAGCTGGGAGTTTTGCTGGTCGGGATGGGAGCCGTCACCACCACGTTTATCGCTGGCGTTGAAGCCATCAAAAAAGGCTTGGCCAAACCGATTGGCAGCCTGACACAGATGGGAACCATCCGGCTGGGCAAACGTACCGAAGGCCGTTCGCCGCTGATCAAAGACCTGGTGCCGCTGGCCGATCTGAACGATCTGGTTTTCGGCACCTGGGATATTTTTGAAGAAAATGCCTACGAAGCCGCGATGCATGCGGGCGTGCTGGAAAAAGAATTGTTGCTGCAACTGAAGCCGCAGCTTTCCAAGGTCAAACCGATGCCGGCCGTTTTCGATCAGGAATACGTCAAACGCCTGCACGGCACGCACGTCAAAAAAGGCAAAACCAAGATGGATTTGGCCGAACAGTTAATGGCCGACATCGCCGAATTCAAACGGAAAAACAAATGCTCGCGGTTGGTGATGGTCTGGTGCGCTTCAACGGAAGTCTTCATCAAACAGCACGCAGTTCACAAAACGGTGGCTAGTTTTGAAAAGGCGATGCAGGAAAATCACAAAGCCATCGCGCCTTCGATGATTTACGCTTACGCTGCGCTCAAATCCGGTGTGGGGTTTGCCAATGGTGCTCCAAATCTGACTGTGGACATTCCGGCAATTGTCGAACTGGCAGAAAAACAAAACCTGCCGGTCTGTGGCAAGGACTTCAAAACCGGTCAAACGTTGATGAAGACCTTGATTGCTCCGGGATTGAAAGCGCGAATGTTAGGGCTGCACGGCTGGTATTCGACAAACATCCTGGGCAACCGCGACGGCGAGGTCCTGGACGACCCCGGTTCCTTCAAAACCAAAGAAGAATCGAAACTTTCAGTGCTAGAACACATTTTGCAGCCGGAAGTTTACCCCGACCTTTACCAGGACTTTTCTCATATCGTGCGGATCAACTATTACCCGCCGCGCGGTGATAACAAAGAAGGCTGGGACAACATAGACATCTTCGGCTGGCTGGGTTACCCGATGCAGATCAAGATTGATTTCCTCTGCCGGGATTCGATTCTGGCTGCGCCGATTGTTTTGGATTTGGCGCTGTTTATGGATTTGGCGCAGCGTACAGGGATGCGCGGCATTCAGGAATGGCTGTCATTTTACTTCAAATCCCCGATGTGTGCTCCGCAGCTTTACCCCGAACACGACCTGTTCATTCAATTGATGAAGCTGAAAAACACGCTGCGTCATTTGCGCGGCGAAGAGTTAATCACGCATTTGGGGCTGGAGTATTACGACTAGAATTTTCGCCTTCGCCGTGGACGCGTAATGGAGCCAGAGAAAACGCCTGGAATTTCTTCCTTTTTTCTTGGCGTGCCCTCTTGATTCCTCGCGCTTCTACGGCGAATTTCGCAGATTGAATTCAAAAGCCCAGGTCGCTGATAGCTCGACCTTAGCTATTCTGTTGGGGAAATGAAAATCGCCGCAGGCTTCGCGGGTACCGCAACGGCAAACATAACCAGCTTGCCTGACCGTGATCTCCTGCAAAATGTTACGGTACCCGCGAAAACTGCGGCGATGAAAATCGCTGCTTGAATTTTTAGCGATCTGCCCTCTTCAAGGCCGAATCAACTTACTTGCCGTTCGATTTGCCCAAGCGCGGCATGTCTACGAAACCGACAGCGAGCAAACACAGAATCAACAGAACACTGTATTCCATCCCGTTTCTTCCGTTTCCGACAACAAACCAGCCCTCGGGGGCGTGAACCATGACAATCCCCATCAAAAGGACGCCGCTGTAGGCCATCGTTAAGGGAAAAACGAACTTCCGAAACGCCAGGGGCGGCGTACCAAGAATTTCAAGCGCCGTAATCCCTGAAGCAATCAAAAATCCGACTGGAAAACCTTTTTCTGTCAGCCATTCCCCGAACGGCACCACGCCACCCACAATCAGCCGGGTCCAGCCGTGCGCGGCCAGCAACACCGCCACGGCAATTCGGATTACGGACAAAACCAATGAAAGCCTTTGTTCTTGATTCCAGGGCCTGCCATCCACGTGACGCTTCTCCCGGCAACGACCTAAAGCAATGGACGTCCCTGATCGAAATACCGCTTCAGCTTCATGTTCAGCGTTTGAACTCGCAACCCAAGCAACTTGGAAGCTTTGGTTTGACTGTTGCCGCACTGGCGCAACGCCGTCGCAATCAGATTTCGCTCGAAATCATCAACAATGTCCGGCAAGTCAACGCCTTCCGGCGGCAGCGATTTCAAGCGCGCATAACGAATGCGCGAAGGCAAAACGGATTCGTCAATCTGTGGCGGAGGCAAGCAGTTCACCGCACTTTCCAGAACAGCTTCCAGCTCATCAATGTTGCCTTCCCAACCATATTCCTGAAGCGCATGCAGGGCTTGTGGAGTAATCTCGTGATCGCTCTTGTGCAGCCGTTGCGCGATTTTGGCCAAAAGATGTTTGGTCAAATACTGAATGTCTTCGCTGCGTTCGCGCAGAGGTTTGATCACAAAGCTGGTCGGCCTGAGCATTTCAACCAAGCCAAAGGCAATTCGATTTTCAGCAGTTCTGTCCGCCGGGTTCCACTCAGAAGCAAAGATTAAGCGTTGCCGCCCATTGCCGCCGCCACGTTCGCGCCAGCGATGCTCTTCCAGGTAAACAGCAAAACGTTGCTGCAAAATCAGGGGGAGATGCGTCAGCTCATTGATATAAATGGTTCCCTGTTTCACGGTTTCGATCATCCCGTGCGGGCCAAAAAGCAGATTGTGCAATGCTTCGCTGCTCAATCCGTGAGCATTCACTGCAAAAAACGGCTGCGCCCATTGCTCGCTGGCTTGATGCAACACGCGCGCGACCTGCTCCTGGCGTAATCCGCGTTCGCCAATCAGCAATACCGGCAGAGCCTGAGTCGCTTGCAAACCAATGAAATTCTTCAGGTCGTTAACGTTTTGACTGACACCGACAAAGCTTTCATAGCTGCTATAAGAGACAACACGCTGATTTACCAAAGTCAGTGCAGGACGCGGCTGTAGGGCTTTTTCCGCTTCGACTGATTTCACCGCCGCTTCATTTACCATTTCGAAAATCCTTCCTTTTCTAGCCCGCCACCGGGAATTACCAAGGTTTGAATCGGTCGCTTATGACGATTGGCAGTGTCGTACAAGATCGAGTAAATGTCTTCAAAAGCGAGTAAAAACCGGTAAAAGCTGTAAATGTGTTGTAAAACCCCTCTATGCTTTCGCTACGAAGGCGGTAGAACCGATGTATACTTTTGGCGAGGCGCTACAAATGACGAAATTGAAAAAGTTTTTGCGGCAAAACATTCTTTGGGTGGGGTTGATTGCGGTGGCCATTCCGCTGTTGGCGCATTTATGGCTACAGTACAAATCCCTTTCGCAATTGGAAGCGACGCTGCCTTACCAGCGCAAAGCCTACATGCGGCGTTATGTATCGGAAGTCTTTCGAAAAGTCATCACAGTATACGAGCGCCACGCTGAAGCCACATTGAATGTGCCTCACACAGCGTTTCATCATACTTATCCAAACCCGGATTACGATCCCAGCACAGCAATTGATTTCAAACTGGTCAGAGATCATTTCGTCAAAAATCAATTTAACGGCTCGCGTCTGCAATTCGTCGGAATCATCAGCGGACGCGAAGAGCCATCTTATGTGACCATCAGCTTTTACGACCCAATCAGTTGCAATTTCGTTTATCCGAAGGAAAACAGTAAATTGTCCCCGGCGCAGGAACAGGAAAGAAGCGCTGCGCATGCCGCTGCCGCCAACTGGATGGCGATGATCATGACGAAGTCCACGCCCAAATCAACCGAAGTTACCGTGGACGAACGCGATCCCAGATTCCGCATCATTGTGAAACCAATTGTTGACGAAAGCTCGCATGTCGTGGGCGTCGCCGGGATGTTTTTGGACGATCACGTCTTCGTCAATGAATATCTTTCTCCGGCA
>CAYLJQ010000691.1:0-3978 GCA_964383955.1 uncultured Heliomicrobium sp.
GGGTGAAGGGGCCGAACGGGGCGTCGAACGTCATCCGGCCCGTCTGTTCGATCAACAGAAGCGTTTCATCCACCGATTTGCTTTTGTCTGTGCTGACCCAGCCATTGCCTGGAATGTGAACCAACGCAATGACGTTTTCAGTTCGGCTCAAGCTCTGCCACCCAACATTGGCAAAGAAGAAAGGCGCAGTATTTACGCCGTCTGACGCTTTGCCTTGCAGAAAGACAATCGCGTCAGGCTTTGTTTCGATCAGCCAATCGAGGGTTCTCAAGCAAGAATCCATCGTTTGATTTGCAAGCGGTATCATCCAGAAAGTGATGCTGCCCTATTCACTCGAAAAGGCATTTGGTAGCGGCTGATTCAGGAAGGCGAGATTAGCTACCGAAGGCAGGATACCTCTGATAGTATTTGGTCGCCGCTGCCCAATCAGCGGAAAAAATGTGGGGGCTGCCAGCGCTAACCTAGTTTTCCAGGCCGGATGGCGCTGTCAGCCCTTGCTGGTTATTCGTCTTCGTCGTCGGACTCTTCATCAACGATTTTGATACCCAGCGCGTCCAGAATATCCTCTCGCTCAGATTCCAACTCTTCAACGCGAGCATTCGCTTCATCCAATTGCTGTTTCAATGATTTAGCCATTTTCTTGTCTCCTAAATTTGGGTTTTGAACTGTGATTCCGCGTAGTGCGGCATATTCTTCGACCGACATATCAGCGTAATCATCAGCTCGACTTTCATCGTTTTGCAGATTTGCTGCTGCAAGCTCAGCGCGCCGCTTGGCGGCTTCAACTTGCTTGTAAGTTCGGGTTTTCATAACGCAAAGATGAAAGCATAAAACTCTCAGTTCGTGTGGCGACAGTTGACGGACAATTGCAGACAATTAGGGGATTTTTCCTAGGGCAATAGCTTCTTTTTCTTTTTCGCTTTTTGTTTCGCCCTTTGGCCTCTTTTCCCATATGAAGCTATGGCGCTTTTAGTACATGTTTCCAGCATTTCGTCATTGTGTTCTGGCCAAAATTCTTGCCTCATCACCTTCGCAATCTCTGCGAGCGAATCACCGCTTTCCCATAACTCTCCTGCCCTCGTTACGTAAGCTTGTCTTTGAGGACCTGTTGTAATCTTCCGTGCGATTGTCTTTCTCTTTTGGCGCTTAGTCTCAAAATTGGGAAGTTGGCTTAATGAGTGTGCGGCAAAGGCTGCCTCTGTGAGCCATTGCCCAAAGTAGGCATATCTTCTGTCTGGTGCTTGATCGAAAGGTTTGCGTTGATCGAGAGATTGCCAAGTATTCAACTGAAGCCCATCAAGGGGTTGCCGCATCGCTATCAATTTTTCGTCGTCAAAAACTACTTGTTTAGAGACATGATGGTCGCGATCTTTGACTCTGATGACCCAATACGAAAGAGCATGCCCATCACGACTTTCGCTTATTTCCACAGCGACAAACGAACCGCCGCCATATCTCACGCAAGCCTTCGCTAAGGTTCTTGGCGTTGCCCATCGAAGCAAAGGAGTGCAGGGATCAAGATCAAAAGAGTCTCTTGGGTTAGGCTCAATCATCCATCCGTCATTCACGCGAAGGAATAAAAACAACGACTCTCCAGGACGTCCTTCAGATACTGGCTTGTTCAGTTCTATCCAAATCTCGTTTTTTTCTTGAATCTTTTTTATCGTCTCAAGGTTAAGTTTAGGCGCTTTTGGAAGAAACTCAGTTGCTAGCCAGTTTACTTCGTTTCCTCGCTGCCAAAACCAAGTCTCATCTTTGCCTCCATAATTGGGCAAAACGATGTCTTTGGGTCTTAATTTATTTAGTTGCTCTTCGCCTGGAAAAATTGGTTGGGCAAACTTCATGTCATCAGAGAAAATTCCGACCAACCAATATGAGCGCGGGAACCCCTCCAAGCTCTCACCGACTTCCAGTGCAATAAAAACGCCGCCTCCATAAGCAGTGGCGCAAACTTCGGCCAGATTATCTTTGGTCGCTCGCTGATGAGGCGTTCTACAAAACTCAAATGCAGACGGAAACTGGCTATCAGAATCGGTCTCGGTCATTGAGACCCCGTGTAACCGATAGAACTCAAACAGTAGTTCGTCAGGATGCTGCTTGGGCAATTCCCTGACCCGTTTTTTCCAAGAATCTACGCGTTCACTTCTAGTCATCATTGGACCAATCCTTTTCCTACGAGCGTCGTGATTTATTGAGTCTTGACGACGCCGGCGAAATCACAGTTTGTTTGCAAAGGAATGCTCTCCAAGCTAATCGAATCTGCGTATTTCATTTTCCTCTCACCGATTTTCTTATTTCGTCCAGCTCTTCACGCGAAAAAGGTTTGCGCTTTGGTTCACGTCGGGGCGGATAAACCCTTGTTTGTTGGACAAGGCTGTCGGCTTCTTGTGCGAACCTGACAGCTTCAGCGATCACGGCTTGAAGTTCGTTACGGCTCCAGCGGGTGTATCTCTTACCTGCTCTTACCGGATGAAGTTTTTTCGCCAGCCCACAGCCTTGATAGACAGCTTCAGGCGTGAGCTTTAGGAATTCGCCCACCTGCTCTGCGGTTAGCAGTTCATCCTCCAAAAGCCTTTCGGACGAGTGGTATTTTTTTTCTTTGGGCATAACATTTCCGTTCTTTGCGTATTGCTGTTGAAAACGGCGGCAGAGCTTCTTTGCCGCCGCCCTTTGGATTTCGGCTCAGCAGGTTCTTATTCGCGCTAACACGATATGGGTGATTTCAACCTCTTCAATCGGAAGGTTCAACACTTCTGCTGTTCCCTCCTTCTGTGCGAGTCTTATCATCGTGCCATCCGCCTGGCATCGCTTGATAAAAGTTTGCCCGTTGTAACGGCCAACAACAAGTTTTCCATCCCATTTTCCGTTGGCTTCCTTTAGGCCAAGAAAGTCGCCAGCCATAAGGCCTTCAGCTTCCATCGTGTTGTCGAGAATTTCTAAAAATGAAGTCGCTTGATTCCATTGTTCAACGGCTGAAGTAGTTTTATTTCTCATTTTCTTGCCCTCCAATCTTGCTGAGTAAATCCCTTAATTCGGTCCGCTTCTTGTCGTCGGCTTTGGCGATCCGGACGCGGAGCTTGGCGATCACTTTTTCCAGAAACGCGGCGGAATTGTGCTCAACTTCTGACCATTCCTCGCTGAGCAATGAAGCAAGGTAAAGCTCTCGCTCTCGGCCCTCTTCAACAGTCAATAGCATTACGCGATACCCGCGATCACTCAGCCTGACGCGAAATGTCAGGCCAGCCGCTTTCAGCCTTTTCGACTTTTGCCCTTTGCCTTTTGTGGCTTTTACTGTGGCTGTCTGACCGCTGTTCAGGCTGGCCTGAGAATTGGCTTTATCTTTTGTCGGGTTGCTGTGGTCAGCATTTTTCAGGCTGGCCTGAGACTCATTGAGTTGTTGGATATTGTTCGCTGATTTCAGGCTGGCCTGAAACGGCGCAAAGCTTTTGTTTTGTAGAAGCCGAGCCGATGAATCGGGCGCGTTCATCGGCTCTCGGCTTTTGGGAGTAGGCCCTTGATTTCGCGGGCTTCGATCAGCGCGGCTTGCTGTTCGTAATCAACGAAAGCATCAATTACGTCTTCGCTGCCATAGGCTTTCATCCGGGCATTGTGAAGGGCGCGGGCTTTGGCCATTTCAAATTCGAGGTTGGCTTCATTCTGTTCAAGCTCAAATTCTTTGACCTTGACGCCCAGTTCGTGAGCCTTCGCCGCTGCGCGTTCATTCAGCTTGGCTTCGTCTTCGTGTTGTTTAACGCGGCTGTCAAAATGAATCAGCAAAATCCAGATGGCCAAAATCAAAAGAAACGAAACGTAAATGCCTACCTGAAGATAGGCTTTCATTCCGTCGCTCAGTGGCTCGCCAGTGTGAAGGGAATTGTTAAGCACGGTGTGAGTGCCAACAATGATGAAAAGCACGACGTGGGATATGCCTGCGATGGTTCTTTGAAGCGGTGATGTGAACCACCAAATTGCGGCGGG
>CAYLJQ010000692.1:0-3963 GCA_964383955.1 uncultured Heliomicrobium sp.
GTAATCAATCCTGACCGTCCCATCATTTTGAATCTTTCCCTGCACTGCACCGTCAATCATCACGGTTGCGCCTGCCGGCCCTTGAACCTTTAGCTTGGCGACTCGAATCATCGAAATCTGCCAATTGGCGATTGTGCCTGCCTCTAATCCCTTCAAACTGTTCGAGTAATCATTGTATTCAGGATGAAGAACCTTGATCGAATGGTCTCCCGGATTTAACTCGTTGATGGTCGCCACTCCGAATTGATTTGCCGCCACTTTCGATTGTCCGTCAATCTGAACCTGCGCGCTGGCAGGCAATCCAGACAAAACAAGCTTGGCAAATTGAGGAACCAATTTCAGCCGCATCACCTCGTTTGCCCTCAACGGCCTGGATTTCCCGGTCACGCCAAGATAACCAGGATAAGTGGCTTCCACTTGATAGATTTTGTTGCGAACCAACTGCACTTCAGCTTGACCATCTTTATCTGCTTCAAGTGTGCTAATGACGCGGCCAGTGGAATCTTTCACGACTACCTGTCCATTGACAACCGGATCAAGAACTATTGCCAAAATCCCTCTTGAAGGAAGCGCGGCTTTCGTGCGGATGGTGACGCTTTCGGAACTGGATCGCTCGCGTGGTTTAACGACTGTATATTCTCGTTGCGCAAGGGCGGCAGTTGAAAAGGCAGCCAAGCAGATAAGTGAGGGCAAAAAGGAGAGTAGCGATACTGCTGAAGACTTAAAGGCTTTCATTTTTACCATCAGAGAAAGAGGTTACTGTTTATCTTTGGCGCAACGGAAACCAACGTAATCAAACTTTCTCCCGGGGAGATTAAAAAAACGTTCCGTTGCAGTTTGCTGACTCGGCCAATTGATGAACGAACCGCCTCGCTGAATCTTGTTCCCGTTATCGGGTCTGGCTGGACTTCCCGGATAGGGCACATAATCGCTTGCAGTCCATTCAGCCACATTGCCAGCCATATCCATCACGCCAAACGGGCTGGCCCCCGCAGGATAGCTGCCGACTACACTCAGCTTGCCAATTTGCTCCGGAGAAGGAGAGGCGCTGGAAAACTGTGGTTTCCACTCATTGCCGTAGGGATAAAGGTAATTTTCCCTTCCGCGCGCGGCCCATTCCCACTCTTCTTCCGTTGGTAATCGCTTATCGCGAAACTCACAATAATCTCTGGCGTCAGTCCAGTTGACGTTAATAACCGGAAACCTGTCTTCACCGGAACGCGGCGCTCCATTCAACCAATGTTCCGGAACGCTTCGATTTCGACTACGAACAAACTCAGCGTACTGCTCATTGGTGACTTCATAGGTGTCCATGAAAAAGGGAGCGACACTTACTTCGTGGGCAGGTTTTTCAAATTCGCTGGCATCAGCAGCATCACGCCCCATCATGAATTTGCCGCCGGGAATCGCCGTCATATCCGGAGGAGCTCCATTGGAAGGCGCAACAGGCGGCTTTGGTGTGCGAGTCAACAACCAGGCAGAAATCCCAATTACCAGAAGTATCGTGACCGCGACACCAATGATCAGGGGCAGCTTTGATTTTTGTTCGACAGATTGCCGGGCAGCTTTTTGGCGCGAATAAATGTCAACTCCTGCGGAATTCGCAGAAGGCAGGCTGGCGACATTGTTCCCCGATCTTGGTGCAGCCCCGGAGGAACGACTGGTATCCGTGACAACAGTATTGCCGATTCCAACCGTTGGAGCGTCAGCCAGGCTTTGCCGAGCCGTTCCGCGTCCTTCCGCCAGGAGCGTTTGTCGTGCGCCTAACATCCGACCTGTCACCTTGGCTGTTCCTGTCAGCTCATATTCTTCCAGCAATTCCAGAAACTGGCGTGTGGTTTGAAAACGGTCATCCGGATTTTTCTCCAGCGATTTGAGCACCACTTTTTCCAGTTCGGGCGAAATCCCAGGATAAAACTCCGACATTGCGGGCACAGCCATTTCAATATGCCCGCGCCGGATTTCGTAATCAGAGGTTCCGCTGCCATCGCCTTCAAATGGGACTCGGCCCGTCAACATTTCGTAAAGCACCACGCCAAGCGCATAAATGTCAGAACGATGATCCAGCTCGCGTCCGCGCGCCTGTTCAGGACTCATATATTCGGGCGTGCCGGGATTGAATCCCATCTGCGTGCCGCCTTTGACACCGCGCACCTTGACGATTCCGAAATCGGTAACTTTGACCAAATCGTCGGGCGTAACCAGAATATTGGCAGGTTTCAAATCGCGGTGAATGATGCCTTGATGTCGCGTGCCGGTTTTGTCCAGGTAGATGAAATTATGTGCGTAATCAATCGCAGCCAGAACCTGTTTGAAAAGTTTCAACGCGCGGTAATCCGGAATTGGCCCTGTTTCACGTGTGATCATTTTCCGCAAATCGCGTCCTGGCACATACTCCATGACGATGCAGGTGGTGTCTCCGCTGGCGATAAAGTCGTACACACGAACAATGTTTGGGTGATCAAGCTGAGATTGTACAAAGGCTTCGCGTTCTAACCGCTCTCTCAGGTGTTCGACCTGGCGCGGGCTGAAATCTTCAGTTCGAATGGTTTTGATAATGACTTCGCGCGCGACCAGCCGAGCGTGGCGTCCAAGATAAAGCTCTCCCATTCCGCCTTCACCGAAGGGGCTAACAATCTCGTAATTGCCAATTGTGCGTCCGAGCATATTGAATTGGATTGCCTTTGCCAGAATGGATTTTCAACAAGAACCCAGATCCGGGTATCTGCCATTCGCAATCATCTTGTCGGCCTTTTGAAATTCAGAACACAATCCTGATCACACAAACTTACTGACAACGTGAAATTACCGATGCGCAATCTGTCGCCATCGTGCAGCTCAGCCATTTCCACCTGCTCTTCGTTCAAGTATGTTCCGTTGGCGCTGCCAAGATCAGAAACGAAATGCTTCCCGTCACGACGCTCAATTGCAACGTGATTCCGAGAAATATTGTCCCCTTCCAGGATAATCTGGTTATCCGTCCTTCGCCCTATGGTGATGCGATCTTCGCCAAACGTTTGCGTGACTCCCTCTTCAAGCCCTTTGACCACGATATGAGGTACAAGCGTAATAACCGGAGGCAACCGATGTGGTGTCGTCTTGCGGCCATCCAGAACGCCTGTGCCAATTGTGGATGTGAGATGAACCAACAGTATGTTCTGGCCAATTCGCAATTGATCCCCATCTTGCAGCTTGGCTTTCTGCACTCGCTGGCCATTGGCGAATGTGCCATTCCGGCTAAAGTCCTGCAAAACGTAGATCGAACCTAATTGCGTAATTTCGCAGTGAAGCCTGGAAACTGTGTGCCCCTCAAGAACGATGTCACAGTCTTCGCCACGCCCAATGGAGGTTCGCTGGCCGGATAAAAGCAAACCCGTCCTGCCGGAACACAATCCCCCCACAAAGCTCAAACAAAGCTTGCTGTGCGGTGCGCTCGAAGTGGCTCTTCCTCCCACCAGCGAAATCGGCAAGGCAGAATCAAGCGAATGAGTTAGTTCATATTCCAGGCCAATCACTATGGATTCATTCTCTCCAGAAGCATTGAAATACACCGACACACGCTGCAAGAATTAGCATTTAATTGCTCATGTTTTTACAGCTTAGGATTGCGTCGAGGCGTCCGCAGATTGGAGTCGCGAAAGCATATTTCTATCAAAAATGCTTTTACCAAAAACGAGCGATAGATTAACACGAGGTCATGCCTTTGGCTAGCCAAGCTTTGTCCAAACTGACGGCCAAACTCACACTCATTACACCTAAAGCCAGTGCCTGACTACAAGACATTCAAGCTGAGCCTGTTGAAATTATTAAACATTTGCGAAGCCCAAAAGCTGGTTGACTCACTGTGGGATCGAAGCTACAATCCGCCCGCGTTGGCAGCGAACCTCAAAAAGCTTTTTGAAGCTCCCTTTTCGCAGCCTCGTCCCTGTCCCTGCAACTAATAGCGATAAGATCAATTCCAAT
>CAYLJQ010000693.1:0-3962 GCA_964383955.1 uncultured Heliomicrobium sp.
TACAGAGCTATCACGCAGAAAAACTTTTTTTTCGACTTTTTAGGATCCTGCGTTCACACTTTGTTTTTCGTTTCTCGATGTTCAGAGCCGAAGCCCTGACAGAAGAGTTTCTCTGCTTGCTGAAACAGCGAGCAGTTGGTTGTGACTTTTCGTTAACGAACTTCTGTTGTGTTTTGTAAATCGCCGCTGAGAGGGTTTTAGCAATGTGCGGAGTTGGCCACCGTGTGAATTTCAGAAACAAGTCGCTTTCCCGCGGCAGCTTGCTTCTCACAAATCCCTGTTGTGCCAATGAATTGAAGTGCGAATAATCAATCGAAGAATCAGGAGCTCTGTTTTTTGAAGTTTGACTCGCGCCTTAATTTCATGTTTCATGCGGCATCATCTACGAAGACAAACAGGACTTTCGGTATGCTTTTGAGCGAAATCTCTGCCGAAAAGTGATGCCTCTTATTCATTGCGAGTGTTATTGGAATCGTGAGTACAGTCCTTTCGAAACAACAGACTGGCCCCCACGTATCGGTGCCTGTGTCGCCTGACGAAGCGACATTTTGGCGCGTCGAGGGAAGCCTGCTTAATTTAAGCGCCGTGCGTCCGGTGGCGTTCTTTACCTGGAACATTCAGAGCTTTTCGGGGCGCTGGATGCGGCGGAGCGCTCTGGCGCTCTCAGCACTTATTCGTCCGTTGCTATACGCAGCCGACCGAGTCTTTGCCACACGCTTTCTCCACACCTTGCTGCGCGGAGTTAGCCGAGACAGGCTGGATCTGCTCGGCGAAGAGTATTTTCATTACTACCTAAAGCCAAAATTGAAACCGGAAGGCATCGCGAAATTAAAAGAAGCGATGGCGAACGGTGAAAAGATCGTGCTTGTCAGCCAAGGCTTGGATCACGTGATGCGCCCGCTGGCAGAGCATCTGGGTGTGGACTGGCTGGTAGCCAATCGGCTTGAATTTTGCGATGGATTGGCGACCGGCAGACTGCTTTCTCCTGTGGTTCGCCCCAGACAGGTGCTAGCCAGAATCATTGGCAGAAATCCAGATGGCCGCGTAGTGCTGGGAAAACTTTCCCGCAATCTCGGCAATCCGGTTGAAGTCTTGAAAAAAGCGATTGTCCCGACTCGGCGCATTGTCCAACCGCTAACCTCGCCGACAGTTGTCTTTGAGTCTTATAAACAACTCGGCAATCTTTCAATGCTGGATTCGATGGCGGGCAAAAACGTCCTGCTCATCGGGTTCACAGGATTCATCGGCAAGGTCTGGCTGGCAAAAGTGCTTCAGGAAGTGCCCAATATTGGCAAGGTATATTTGCTGATTCGCCGCCAACGGTCTGTCACCGCCAATCGCCGGTTTGAAAAGATTGCCTCAGAATCGCCCGTTTTCGACAAGCTGCAAGAAATTCATGGCGACAACTTTGGCAAACTGCTGTCTGAAAAAATTGAAGTCGTCGAAGGTGATATTAGCCAGTCGGGTCTGGGTCTGGCGCCTGATATTTGCGCGCGCCTGCAATCACAGCTTGATCTGGTCATCAACAGTTCTGGCCTGACTGACTTCAACCCGGACTTGCGACAAGCGCTGTCAATTAATGTTGATGGCACTCTTTACGTCCTGGACTTTATACGGCAGTGCAAACGGGCTGCTCTTCTGCATCTTTCGACCTCTTACGTCGTCGGATTTCGTGATGGGCGAATTTCTGAAACGGTGGTGCCCAACTACACTCCCAAAGATGTGGCGGATTTCGATGCGGAAATCGAATATGAAACGCTTCATCGTCTGGTCAAGGATGTCGAAGCTCGTTCTGAAAGCGAAGAAGTTACCAACCTGCTTCGCGATCAGGTTTTGGAAAAAGGCCGCCGAGCAAACAAGCAACTGTCCGACTCCGAAATCGAAGCGCAAATCCGCAAACTGCGGCAACGATGGGTTCGCGACGAACTGATTGATGTGGGAATGCATCGCGCGCAGGAATTCGGTTGGCCAAACACATATACGCTGACCAAGAGCCTGGCTGAATCGCTGATTGCCTTGAAAGCAAGCGATTTACCGATTGCAATCGTTCGGCCTTCCATCGTGGAAACTTCAACGCACGATCCATTCAAAGGCTGGAACGAGGGAGTCAACACATCAGCGCCAATTTCCTATCTGCTCGGCACGTTCTTCCGCCAACTGCCTTCGAACGGCAAAAAATGCCTGGACATCATCCCGGTTGATTTGGTTGTTCGAGGAATGATTCTGATTGGCGGCGCACTGATCGAACGACGCCACGAACAGCTTTATCATTTGGCGACTTCGGCGGTAAATCCGTGCAATATGCGGCGGACGATTGAATTGACAGGCTTGGCGCATCGCAAACATTACCGCGCGCAGGACGATTTCAATTATCGTTTGCTGGCAATGTTCGATTCGATTCCGGTATCCAAAGAGCGTTATCAGAAACTTTCCGCTCCGGCTCAAAAACAGCTTGTGCGGGCGCTGCTTAGAATCGTTTCCCCGCTGCCGATGATGCGCTCGCCGCTGATTCGCCGCCAACGTGATTTGGACAAAGTAACCAAGCTGGTTGAGCTTTACGAACCCTTCATCCTGCACAACGAATATGTCTTTGAAGCCAGAAACGTCGAGATTCTTTCGGCGCTTCTGCCAGAAGGGGAAAAGCAGGCGTTTGGCTACGATGCCAGCTACATTGACTGGTGGGATTACTGGATCAATGTTCATATTCCTGCTTTGAGAAAGTGGGCATATCCGTTGATTGAAGGCCGTCCGGTGGAAAACAAATCCAGCCGTTCACTCGCGTTTCCTCCTCAGGAACAAAGTATTGCGACAAACTAAACTTATAGAAAACCAGCTTTTGCGAATCCTGGCAGTCAGACTGTCAAATTAAACGCAAAAGCTGGAATGGAGAGGCTTGCGAACTTCCTTGGTTGGGAGATGCAATGCCCTAATGAAAAATTAGCATGGCAATTTTCCTTACCGGCTCGACCGGCTATGTCGGGGCACACGTTGCGGCGTTGCTGCTCGAAAATCACAAAGACCGGCTGAACTTGTTGGTGCGCGCTAAAAACCAGCAAGATGCGGAACAGCGTTTATGGAAGTCATTGCAACTGCATCTGGACTTTCCTCGCTTTTACGATTTCCTGAAGTCGCGAATTGACATTTTTTGCGGAGACCTGACGGATAGCCATTTTGGGTTGTCGGATGCAAATTACCGGCGACTGATTGAAACTACCGAATCTGTCATCCATTGCGCGGCATCGCTCAACCGCAAAAGCGAAAAAACCTGTTTAAACGTTAACCTGCGCGGCACACTGGAAGTAATCAAACTTGCCCAGGCTGCGCGCGATTTGCATGGGTTGCGCAGGTTCAGCGATGTTTCCACCGTGGCCATTTGCGGCCATCGCTCTAGCGAAGTCGTCAAGGAAGATGAATCGTTGGACTGGAATCGCTCTGACTATGATCCCTACGCCAGAACGAAAAAGTTTTGCGAGCACATGGTTGCAGAGCTTTTGCCGGATGTTCGTCACACGGTTTTTCGCCCAAGCATCATTTTAGGCGATAGCCGACATGCTGAAACAACGCAATTCGATATGGTTCGGTCTTTCGTGTTTTTGGCTGGCTTGCCGCTTTTACCGTTCAGGCCGACTGATCAGATAGATATTGTGAACGTGGATTTTGTTGCCGAATCCATTGTGACCATCCACCAAAAAGACAACCCCTTGCATGACATTTATCACCTTGCTTCGGGCACGGCCTCCCAGACGTTTAGAGAGCTGACGGACGCTTTGGCAAGCGCGCAAAATAAGCGGGCACCGATATTTTTGCCGAGTTTTGAAAAACCGTTCACAACAATCAACAACTGGGTTGCTAACAATTTCCGGGGCAATTCGATTAGCGCCGGAGCCACACTTTTGAAAGTTTTTCTACCGTACATCACCTTCAACACCGTTTTTGACAACACAAGAATTACAAATGAGACA
>CAYLJQ010000694.1:0-3955 GCA_964383955.1 uncultured Heliomicrobium sp.
GACTGCCCTTTGCTCAAAATCGGGACTTTTATGTAACCGACTTGCTGCTCCAGCGACTTCACTTCGGGAGTCGTTGTCGGAACATTACCGCGAACCAGTTTGATTTTGTCCGTTTTGCGATTGATCAGCGCCAACTCAACACTTGAACCCGGCGTGCCACTGAGCAACGATCGCACGTCATACAAATCCAGGTCGCGTGTCGCATGGCCGTCAATGTATTCAATCACATCACCGACCCTGACGCCTGCCTTTTCCGCGGGCGATCCGGGAACAACGGCAATCACATAGGCAAAACCGGAATACTGTCCAATGACCATTCCTGTCACGTCAACATTTAATTTTCCGGATTGATACTCTTTGACCTGCGGCGGAAGCAGGTAGGCGCTGAAAGGATCCAGCCCATCAGTCAGGCCGCGCAGCGCTCCGATGCGTACTTTTTCAAGATCGGGCTTTTCGACATATTCATTAACGATGTGCCTGACAACATCCTCGAAAATTCTCAATTGCGCGTATGGTCCGGGATCGGCAAAAGCCCTTACCAAAGGATTGTTTGACCGCGAAAGCATCCCCCCCACTACGGAGTACAGAGCGATGAACGCGGAAAGTGTGATCAAAGTAAGCTTACTGCGAATAGACATTGAACCGGCTCCTTACTGAAAATTACCTGCCCGAACCAAGGCTTTGATTTAAGCCGCCGATTGATCGGAGGATCAATCATTTAATGCTGAAAGGGATCATACCCACTAAAAATTTGCGGCGCAAGCAAACGGCCAAAACTACAAGGCTTTTGAGTGTTTGCGTTAACAAATTGCTGCAAACAACTCAACATTTTTGAAATTGTAACCAAGGCAGCGAGTGGAAAATAAAAAATGCCGCTCGGACTTCCGAATTCCGAGCGGCTTACAGGAGGATACCCCTTTGAAGAAACACCGGCTGGTGCTTTTCTCAGTGAGCCTGCTGAAATAGACGCCCCGTGCTGATTCAAAGTTACCGCTTTTTTAACTGATATGAATTTTTTGCCATTTCTCGTCAGCCTAATTCCAAAGCGGTAATTGTTCTTCGGTCACGCAGATAGAGCTTTGTTCCGACCAAGGTAGGAACCGTCCAGGCTACGTTCTTCATAATCTGCGCTTTAGCCAGAATTTGCAGACCTCCTGTGCCTGGCTTGGCAAGGGCCAGCATCCCATCTTCATCCAGCAAAATCAGTTTGTTGTCGGCATACAAAAAACTGGCTCGACCGATGCTGCGATCCTGCCAACTAATCTGGCCCGTTTTAACATTGATGGCTGTAAATGGAGCAGGCCCAAAATCTCCGCTGGAACCGTAAGCAATGTCACCCAGTCGCATGATTGTTCCAATATGAACGCGCATGCGGTTGTTTGCCCAAACTTGTTTTGCCGTCGTCTGATTACCACTTCGCGCAAGTTGGATGACTCGGCTGCCGGTCCCATAAGCAGATGACATAAAAACCAGATTGTCCTGTTCCCAAACCGGCGTGCTGATGTTCAACCCGTACTGAGTCTTGTGAGGGTGGTGCCAGTAATATGCACCGTTGCCTGGATCACAGCCGACAATTTCATCGGTGCTGAAGTAAATCAACTGGTCCTGTCCACTGACGTTGATGATGACTGGCGAAGCAGGCGCGGGGGTGTAGTTCAAATTCTTCCAGGCGATGTTTCCTGTTTGCTGATCAAAAGCCATCAACGACTGCCCATTTTTTCCACCGACAACCACGATGACAGAGTTCTTGTATGCAATCGGGCTGGGAGAATATCCACGGTCATCGCGCTGGCCGCCGTATTCGTTCCATAAATCATGCTGCCAGACCAATTTGCCCGTGCGTTTATCAAGCGCGTGCATTCGCCCCGCAACGCCAACAGAGTAAATCAAATTGCCGACGATCAGCGGCGTCGAATGCGGACCTTTTCCATATTGAAGATCCAACCCCTGCATGGTGGTTTCGTAAGGAAACTCCCAGATCGTTTTTCCGGTGGGGGCGTCCAAACAAATAATGGTTTCTCGATTTCCATTGCCATACATCGTGAAGAGCTTGCCGTTGTCCACAAGAATTGCCGAATGCCCTTCGCCCAGATTGCGACTCCACAATTTCGCCGGCCCTTCGGCTGGCCAGGTTTCTTTTAGCGAGCCGGATTGAACCTTGAAATTGCGATTCGGGCCGCCCCATTGAGGCCATTCAGGAGCTGCTGCCTGAGCAGACGCTTTAGGTTGGGGCCTGCGCTGCGCTGTAACAGTTGCCGCTGCGATCAAAAACAACAGACAGGCAATTGTCAGCCAGCGCGCCAGCCTGAACCGTTGCGTTGAACCAATCATCTGAAATTGCATACCAAGGATTCCTCACTGTTTTGGTTGGTAGGTTTGTTTTTGCCGATGGGTCGCAACGAATGCTGCGGCGATTAAAACGGCCACAAAACGGCGAAAGTTCCGGCATTGGTTGCGTCATCATGCAGAGAACGTGTAGCATCCGCTTTCCATCATCAGTTCGATTCAATAAGTGCCTATGATTGTCCGCTAAAAAATGAGTTGTTCGCGTGTGCATAAGAGCTTCGTCGCCTATTTCGATGAAGAGGTTATTTTGTGTCCACTTGCAGCAACTCGCCTTCCCCGCAGCCTATCACGACAACCACTCACCATTTACAACCCGAAAGCGGACAACTGTTAGGAGACAATTGAAATGAGTTTTGATCGAAACTTTCTTCAACGTTACGGCTGGGACGATTTTTTTGAAGCCAACTTCACTCCACTGGCCAAGGAGGGATTGGTTCCCGCTCGTATTGCCCTGGAATATAACCAGTTTTATAGAGTTATGACTGACAATGGGGAAATGCTGGCCGAAATCAGCGGCAAACTGAAACACGAAGCCACAAGCCGAGCCGAGCTTCCAGCCGTCGGCGATTGGGTGGCTTTGCGAATGGTTAAGGCTGAAAACAAAGCCATGATTCACGCAGTGTTGCCCCGCCGAAGCAAGTTTGCTCGCAAGTCAAAAGGTTCTAAAACCGAAGAACAGGTTGTTGGCGCAAACATTGACATCGTGTTTTTAGTTACATCGCTAAATCAGGATTTCAACCCGCGCCGTATCGAACGTTACCTGACCATCACCTGGGACAGCGGGGCAAAGCCCGTCGTTTTGCTAACCAAGACCGACCTTTGCGACGATGTCGGAAACAAGTTTGAAGACGTCATCGCGGTGTCCATGGGCGCGCCTGTTCATGCCATTTGCGCCATCAAAGACGAAGGGCTGGAAGAACTGGAACAATACTTCACTCCGGGTCAGACAATCGCGCTGATTGGTTCATCCGGCGTAGGCAAATCCACGTTGATCAATCGCTTGATCGGTTCTGAGCGTCAAACCGTCAAGGAAGTCCGCGAACACGATGACCGCGGATTGCACACCACCCGCCACAGAGAGCTGATCCTGATGCCCAACGGCGCTCTGGTGCTGGACACGCCGGGCATGCGTGAACTTCAGCTTTGGGATGCCGACGAAGGGATTGAAACCACTTTTGAGGACATCGAGCAAATCGCAGCCAATTGCCATTTCACCGACTGCAAACACGGGAACGAACCTCGTTGTGCCGTTCGCGCAGCAATCGAAGCAGGCACGCTTGATACCAACCGTTTTGAAAACTATTTGAAGATGCAGCGGGAACTGAATCACCTGGCGCGACGTCAGGATCAATTCGCCCAACGCGTGGAGAAATCTCGCTGGAAGAAGTTGACCAAGATGGGGGAAGAACGCGCCAAGTGGAAGCGGCAAGGTAAGTAAACTTCCAGAATTCACCGTTAGCTTTTAGCAGCCAGAAAGGATTTTTTGGGCTTCGCAAAGGGCTGACGGTGAATTTGTATAAGACCGAATTTCCCAACTTACAGTATCGTCTGCTACCATCGGCACGAATCAAATTTGAACCATAACTCCAATCGAGGCGCTTATGAAATC
>CAYLJQ010000695.1:0-3953 GCA_964383955.1 uncultured Heliomicrobium sp.
GTCCAGCACATTGAAAATCAGCAAAATGCAGATTCCAAGCAAAGCCACGACCGACTAATCAATCGTGTGCATGCGGTTGGTGGTCGCCCACAGAACACCAACCATTGCGAATACCACCAGCATCATTTTTTCGTGAAAAGAAGTTGCGCCCATCTTCCCCAATTCGCGGTTGGCGAATTCGGCAGCCGCTGGCGTATGCGTAATTTCAGGGGTGAAGATTCGATAGAGCAACAGTCCGGTCACGATGATTCCAACGACTCCCGGAACAATGCCGCCCAGCATCCAGGTGCCGTAGTTCAGATCAAACCCGGTTTGCTGTTTGGCCAGTCGCTGAATCACCAGATTGCCAGCCTGCCCGGTCAGAAACGTGGCGCAGATAATGACCTCGCATTGGTAAACAAAGGTCATCAGGAAGGCTCCCAGCTTGTTGGCTGTCGGCCCGGGATAAGAATCGTATTCTTCGGCCAGACTTTTGGTGATCGGGAAGGTGATGCCTCCGCAGCGAGCGCCATTCGAGGGAATGACTGTCGCCAGCAAAAAATCTGTTCCCACCAGCGCATATCCCAATCCCAGAGACCGTTTACCGAATTTGCGAATGAACAGCAGCGCAATGCGTCGGCCTAGACCGGTTTTAATCATTCCGCGCGAGATGAAAAACGCTGCCAGCACCAACCACACCACTGGGTCGGCATAACCAGCCAGCGCTGATTTCAATCGCAATGCTTCCAGCGCTTTCGGGTCAGTTACTGTTTTGGCCAGGGTTTCGCTGACCGGCATGGCCCTGGTGATCATCAATGCCGCAATCCCAATCAACACCATTGCTCCGCCGGGCACAGGTCGCACGATTGAACCGACAATGGTGGCGGCGAAAATTGCCAACAGCTTCCAGGATTGCGGAGTGATCCCTTCAGGGAGCGGAGCCAGATAAATGGCTACGCCCGACAAAATCGTGATTGCCCAGCGAAGGATCAAGCTGCGGATTTCGGCCTGACGATTGGGTTTGGCGGCAGCCGTTCCAGTGGGGGAGTTTGTCTCCATTTTTGTGTTCAGCCTTAATTGATGGAATTGGAATCGAATGAAATTTCAGAAGTTCAAAAGCGGCGCGGATACTAGCATCGGCGTCCCGATGGCTCAAGATTCCCTTGCAAACGGTCGCCAGCAGTTCGTTCCAATGAAGGCGATTTAACGGAAGTTTTGCCAACTGAACCCCTTGCGTTGGCGTCAAAAGCACCGATGTTGGTCTATAATTCGTTTCGCCACGACAGAGTGCAACAACATAGCAGGAAAAAAGGGGAAGAGATGATGAAGTATTTTCACAAAGCCACCGCGCTCGCTCTTACCGCGATGCTCGTGGCCACGCCAGTTCTGGCTCAGGACAAATCCAAATCGAAACCACTTGATGACAAAAACGATCCGGCGTTGATTGGAAAACGTGACATCAACAAAGGAAGTATTTCGTTTTACTCCATTGATCGCGAAGTCGCGATTGGCCGGCAGTTGTCGTCGGAAATTGATCGCAGCACCAAGCTGATAACCGACCCAATCGTTACCGAATATATCAATCGCGTAGCGCAAAACCTGGTGCTTCATTCTGATGCCAAGGTTCCATTCACAATCAAGGTGATTGACGCCAATGAAGTGAACGCTTTTGCGTTGCCGGGCGGTTTTTTGTATGTCAACCGCGGTTTGCTGGAAGCCGCCGACAATGAAGCCGAAGTCGCCGGCGTGATGGCGCACGAAATCGCGCACGTCGCTGCGCGCCACGGTATTGAACAGGCATCGAAAGGCCAGTTGCTGCAATGGGGATCATTGCCACTGATCTTTTTCGGTGGGTTGGGCGGTTTTATTCTTCAGCAAGCCGCAGGAGTCGCATTACCGCTGACCTTCCTGAAATTTTCGCGAGGCGCAGAAAAAGAGGCGGACCGGCTGGGCGCGCAGTACATGTGGGCTTCAGGATACGACCCCAATGCGTTGATCACGTTTTTTGAAAAATTGCAGGCGCAGGAAAAGCGCAAACCCGGCACGCTGGAAAAAGTCTTCAGCACGCATCCGATGACGGGCGACCGTATTACCGAAGTTCGCCAATTGATCGTTCGCTTTCCGGATCGCGCTGATTACCAGCTTAGCAGCTCTGAATTTCGAGAAGTAAAGTCGCGTTTAACGGCCCACAGTGCGGCGAATCGTTCGTCTGGTTCACGTGATGACAAGCGCCCGACGCTCAAACGCCGTCCGCAGACCGATACGGACAGCACGGATGATCGTGTTGGCGACCGCGATGATTCTGACCAATCCAATCGCCCGGTGCTCAAACGCCGTGATTCTTCGACGGACGGCAATTCAACTTCAACCGGACAAACTTCTTCAGATGACAATGATCGTCCAGTGTTGAAGCGGCGCGATTCGTCGGCTGGCAGTGATTCGACTTCCAGCGGACAGGCTTCTTCGGATGACAATGGCCGTCCGGTGCTCAAACGCCGCGAAGGTTCCGCTGAACCCGAAGCGACAAAGAGCGAATCGGAAACCGGTCGCCCGGTTCTGAAACGTCGCGAAGGTGCTGAAGACGCTGAGCAGACGCCAGCCGCGAAACCGGACGCGCCAGCTTCATCAACCGATGAAACTTCTGGGCGTCCAAAGCTGAAAAAGAACACGAATGAAAGCAAACCCGGTCAGGAGCCTTCAAGCTCGTCTGGAAGTTCATCTAGCTCGTCTACGAAACCGCAGACCAAGCCCTAAAAGCACAGGGAATTGAGTTCAAAAACAGATGCGGCTGATTTCTCAAACTGAGAAATCAGCCGCATCTGTTTTGAGAGAAAAGATTTTGGCCTACTTGCCTGTCTTCAACCACGCCAGCCGCGCGGCACCAATCAAGACAGCATTCTCTCCAACCGTAGCCGCTAGAATTCGGCATTGTTTCGCCGCCTCAGGCGAAGCCCAGCGCCGCGCTTCTTCGCGGATTTCGTCCAGATGAGGTTTCAGTGCCAATCCTAATTCACCGCCAATCAAGACAGCTTCAGGGTTGAGGATGGAAATTAGATTGGCAATGCCGCGTCCAATCCAGCGGCAAGTATCTGCAATGACTTTGACCGCCAGCTTGTCTCCGCCGCGAGCTGCGCGAAGGATGGTGGCCGCGTCAAGTTCCGCTCCGGTTTGAATCAGCCCGCCGAGCATGGAGCCGTCGTAACCGCCGCTGGCTTCCACTGCGCGCCGAGCCAATGAATTCAATGTGGCTTCTGCTGATAGGCATCCCTCTGTTTCGTATTCGTGTTTAAATTCCTGTCCCAGGGCCAGCCATCCGGCTGCGCCCGCCAAGCCACTGGCTCCGCTGAGCACGCGGCCATCGGCCAAAATTCCGGCTTCGATGTTTGCGCCGATGGAAAGAAACACCACATTGGTTTTTCCGCGTGCGGCTCCGTGCCAGCTTTCAGCCGCTGCAATAGCCGCCAGGCTTGAAGCCAACGCCATGACAGGATGTGAAGTCACAGAAAGCCCGGCTCGCGCACGCCTTTCCGTAGCAGCAGTGCGAATGTCGTGACCAGATTCATCCAGGATTTCATCCAGCGTTTCAATCAACGGAACCCGCGTCCAGCTTCGGAAACCGTTCACGCTCGCAAACGAAACGCGTGCAGTTTCAGGATCAATCGTGCCCGGAACCGCCAGTCCAATCGCCGCGATGGGACTGGTGCCGCGCTCTTTGGCAGCAGCCAATCCAAGAATCAATTCGGCAATTGCCGCAATCGCCGCCCGTGTTGTGCGTTGCGGAGTTTCGGCCTGGCGTTCGGCGACAATACGCGCTTGATCGTCAATCAGTGCGGCAGTAATTGTCGCCTGGTTGAATTTAACGCCAATGACCTGGGACTTCAGTTCAGGCTTTTGAGTGCGAAGGGATGGGACTTTCAGCGGCACAATGTTGACTCCTTTAAGCAGGTGATTTTTGACCACGACGAAACCGATGG
>CAYLJQ010000696.1:0-3951 GCA_964383955.1 uncultured Heliomicrobium sp.
TTAACTGATCTGTCAACGGAAAGGACAGTGGCAACGTAACGATATTGCTCTAGCAAGGAAAGTCCTGATTGCGACGAAAGGCATCTCAGCCCTTTTCCAAAAAACTCATCGCCATCTATAGCTTCTTGTGCTTTATCCGGCTGGCTCAGTCCATAAATAGCCGGACGGCCACCAGCTCTGAACAACTCTTCCTTCTTCAAAGCAATTGCGTATTTATCAACTGTATCTAAGTTTTTCCGCCACTCCGCATATTGAATCAAGGCATAGAGGGGCATTTCACTAAAGCAAACCGCTGAGCGAGAACCATAAACTGTTGGCTTTCCATTCCTAAACGACCAAGTGGACTTAATAAAACCATCGAAAATAATCTTCTCTAAGACATCAAATGCTGTATCAACGAATTTCGACTCATAATAATGACTGTCCCATTCATCGTAATCAGAGAAAACTGGTTTTCCATTTGGATCAAAACAAACCGGAAGTGGGTTATCAGTGAAATCCGGGTTATGAATAAAATGTACAGCCCATTCAGTCAGGTCAATTCTATTTTTCATACATATAAGTCCACAAAAATTTCTCTGTTATTTTCAGCAGCTTTGCCGCCCGATGTGCGGAAAGGCTTTGCCTTTCCGGGAAGAGCTTTTGTTAACTTTTTTGGCTATGCCCTCTGCCGGGGCGTAGCCCCAAAAGCTCAGTCACATCGCCGGGAAGTCGGAGACTTCCCGCACATCACTGCGGCAGAGCCGCAAGGGTGTTTTAAGCCGGGGCGTTTTCCAAAAGCACAGAGTAATTCAAATCTTCAGCGGCTCCGCCGCCCGATGTTCGGAAAGGCTGTGCCTTTCCGAAAGAGCCTTTCTTAACTTTCAGGGCTATGCCCTGCCGGTTGGTTTGTGCCAGTTGATTTGATCCAGATCAACCAGCAAGGGCTCATTTTCTGTTTCGCACCGTTGCCAACACCGCGCGCTCGACCAGCGATAATCAATTGCCCGCTCGACCAATCCGGCTCGCACAGGATTCAGGTGAATATAGTTCACCTTCTGCATAAACATGCTTTCGCTGAAAACCTGAAACGTATTCGATTCGTGCTGCCAGAGCGAGTAGCGATGGTTCCGCTTCCAATCCTGATGGCGCAGCTTTTCCAGCGAGCTTTCGTAGTTCTTTTCTTTCAAATGCTCAATCACTCGGTGAGCAACGATGCCTTTGATATAGCGAATAACATCCGACGGCTTTTTGTCAGGGCTATACGCCAGCAGATGAAAATGGTCGTGCATTATCACATAAGCGAAAAGCAAAATGCCGCCTGACTTTCGCGCTTCATCAATAGCCTCGCAGGTGATCGTCTGGATTGCATCGGTTTGAAAGACTGGCAGACGGTCCTTGGCTACGGCAGTGATGTAAAGAGCCTGGCTGTCTTTTGAAATTGTAAACATCTGTAACTTTGGCTGACCAATTGGGGCATAGCCCCAATTTCATAAAGTTCGCTCTCGAAAAGGCGAAGCCTTTCCGCACATCAGGCGGCAGAGCCGCAAAAACATCTATCGAATAAACTCATCCTGGGCCAGTCTACAGCCGACGAAATCATATTCGTCAAAGACTGTCTAACCACGGCATAAGGCGGGCCGTTGTACCCACTCTCATCCGTTTGATCGAGCTTGATGGCCACAATCACCCGTGTGCCGATGTCCGTGCACTACCATTTGCCGCTGGCAGTATAAAACTCCAGGCCAATTTGGAAATCGTCTTTGTCCATCTTCAATATTTAACGGTTTCCAGATATTTCAGGCTCTGCTGAATTCCCTGCCAGACGGCGGTGGTTTCGTCTTCAATGATGTACCACTTGACGCCTTCTTTTTCAGAAGCCTGGAATACTTCCGGCCAGTTGATCTTTCCCTGCCCCATTGGCGTCGCGTCTTTTTCCCGGAAATCGCCGGAGTGATCACCAACCACATCTTTGCGAATGTCTTTTAGGTGCAGAGACGAAAACCGGCCTGGGTATTTTTGCATCAGCTTCACGGGGTCTTGGCCCGGAAACGCGACGTGATAGGTATCAAGTTGCATGCTGACAAACTTCGGATTGGTCTTTTCCATCATCAGGTCGAACAAGGTTCCCGTGCCGCCTTCGTTCGGGACAAATTCGTAACCGTGAATGTGGTAGAAAAAGCGCAAGCCATTTGCCGCCAGCTTTTCGCCTGCTCGGTTGAAGATTTCAATCGTTTGCAGGCAATCCGCTTTGGTAAAAGGAGACTTGATCCACGGAACGCCTACTTCCTGAACACCCAGAACTTTTGCGTCGCGGATGACTTCGTCAACCTTATCGCGTGCGGTTTTCAGTTCAATGTGCATGCTGACGGCGTTCAAACCCGCCTTGTCTAGTTCCGCGCGAAACTTCTGGGCGGTCATTCCGTAAGTTCCGGCCAGTTCAACATTCCTGAAGCCCAGTTCGCGCACACGTTTCAACGTGCCGGGAACGTCTTTTTTGAAATCGTTGCGGAAGCTCCACAGTTGCACGGCCAGCCCGTTTTTAACGGATTCGCGATTGGCCGGGTGAATTGATTCGGCAAAGCCCGGATTCAACGTCAAAACGAGAAGAGCCACCAAAACATGTTTTTTGAGATTCATTCAGCCTCCTGTTTTGCCAACAACACTTTTCCGCCTTTCATCAGTTCAGCGTATTCGGGCGGAAAGGCTTTGGCACGGCCTTCGCCGTTCATCACGATGTGATGCGTTTCGCCTTCTGCCAGCAATGCTTGATCGCCAGCGCGGCGCACTTCGTAGGCAAACTTGATCGCGCGACTGCGGAGTTCAGTAACTTTTGACCGGATGACGATTTCGTCGTCGTATTTGGCCGGAACGCGATACTTCACGCGGCATTCGGTAACGGGCAGATACGCGTCGGCGCTGGTTTCCATGTCACGGTAATTGAAGCCGTAATCGCGGCACAGTTCCACACGACCGACTTCAAACCAGATCAGATAGTTGGAATGGTAGACGACGCCCGCTTGATCGGTTTCGGCATACCTGACACGCAGCCGGGTTTCGCTCCAATGATGCTTTTCAACGCTCATTTATGACCCTTTTTGAATTGATTCATCCCAATGGTACATTGACGGCCCTTGCAGAGATTTAAGCCGAGTTGTTTACCGTGAAAGGATAAAGCATGTCAAAACGAATCTTTCTTACCGTTTGTCTGTTGTTTCTGGCCGTGGCCCATATCAAGCTGGTCGCCCAGCAACCGGCAAGAAAAACGGTTGAGCCGCACATTGCTGCCGCCAACACGGCGAAAGTTCTGGAAACCACCGGCCAATTGCTGGACGAAGTCAGCAAGCTACGCGGCTTAAAAATCCTCTCGCCGGTGAAAAGCGGGGCGAAATCTCGCGCTGAAATCGAGCAGGAAATCATTCGCGGTTTTGAAGAAGAAACCACGCCTGAAGAAATCGAAAACACCAACAAAGTGTTGATTGCTTATGGTTTGGTGCCGAAGGATTTCAAGTATCGGGAATTCATGGTTCGGCTGATGACAGAACAAGTCGCGGGATTTTATCGCCCCAAAACCAAAGAGTTGTTCATTGCCGACTGGAACGACCTGGATCAGCAAAAACCTGTGATGGTTCACGAGCTTCAACATGCCTTGCAGGATCAACATTTCAACTTGCGCCGGTTTGAAAAATGGCCGAATGGTGACGGAGATCGTGAAACGGCGATTCATGCTTTGATCGAAGGCGACGCAACCGCATTGATGTACAACTATCAACTGAAACAAATGGGCAGCGACATCACCAAATTGCCCAGCATTGCCGGGTTGGCAGATCAAACGGTTTCGCAAGCTGAGCGCGATAAACAGGAAGTGTTTCTGTCGGCTCCGGCGGCGCTTCGCGAATCGCTGATCTTTTCGTACGTTTACGGCGCTGCCTTTGTGCAGGAGATGCTGAAAAAACGTGGCTGGGACGGAGT
>CAYLJQ010000697.1:0-3936 GCA_964383955.1 uncultured Heliomicrobium sp.
CAAAATCAACAACCTGACGCCCGGTCTTCAACGGTTGAGGGTTTCTTCGCGCAATGAAAATTGGTTTGTGAAATCCATCAGCGGCACGACCAGATCAGCCATCGCTGCCGATCTGGTGCGAAGCGGTTTGGCACTGAAACCTGGCGACCGGTTGGCCAACGTCACAGTCACATTGACAGACGGCGCAGCCAGCCTGAGCGGCAAACTCGCTTCGGCGCGTGAAGGAGACACACTACTGTCAAGAGTGCGCGCTCATTTGATTCCGGCGGAGCCGGCTGCGGCGGAAAACCTGCTGCGGTATTACGAACTCACAACCACCACGGGGATTTTCGGCTTTGCAAACGTAGCACCTGGCAAATACTGGCTGCTGGCAAAACCGGTCGTCGAAGAAATATCCAGCCAGCAACTGCCTGCCCCCATCGCCTGGGATGCCGTCGAACGCGCCAGGCTTCGCAAAGAAGCCGAAGCCGCCAAAAACGAAATCGAATTGAAAGCCTGTCAGCGCGTCAAAGATCACGTGCTGCGTTTTTGAGCCTTCGCGACAATCAATGGTAAGATCGCCGCCGTTCTTCCCTGCCCCGCAAATTCAAGTTAAGAGGTAATTCGATGAAGAGGATGAAAACGACGGCGATTTTTGTGTTCGTGTTGTTGACGGCGGTTTCGGTTTTGGGGCAAACCAAACAGGCAAAATCCGCAATTCCAAAATTTGAAGGAACCTGGGTGCTGGTTCCGGAAAAAAGCTCCGGCTTAACAAGTGGATTGAGCAAGGCGGAAATTCACATGGTCGTCACGCAGAATGACAGCCAACTAACCGCCGAGCAGAAAATCATCATTCGTCAGCGTGAACAGCCTTCGCAAGAACTGGTTTACAAACTGGATGGCAGCGAAAACGGTATCGAAGTCGTCAGACCTCTGGCGGGAACGATGAAGCTGAAAGCCAAGTGGCTGGAAAGCAACAAAGTTCTAGAGTTGCATTCCAGCATCACGGGCGAAAACGAAGGCAAACCGGCCACCATTTCTACGCTGGAACAATGGCAATTGGTCGGCGACACCTTGAGAATCATTCGCACCCGGAAATCTCCGCAAGGCACGCTGACCTTCAAGCTGATTTTCCAAAAACAATAACGGCAACCGTGAATGTTGCCGTTCGACCAGGAGCCTCAATGAAACGTCAAGTCTCACTGCTTTTCGCTTTCTTGGTTTTGCCGTTGGTCTGTTCGACAACGTCGCTGGCGCAACAAGATCAAATTCCAGCCAATCCCATGACCGCCATTCGCGTCGGTCAGGACCAAAAGAATGCGTTGAAGGTTAACGAAGCCATCTTTCAAGCCATCGGCTTCGGCAATACGTTCATGGTTACGACCAGCGAAGGCAACGTCATCATTGACACTTCGATGCCGTTCAACTCTGCGCTCCACAAACGCTTGCTGACAGCGGAAAACAATGGGCAGATCAAATACATCATCCTGACGCACGCGCATGGCGACCACACCGGAGGCGTTCCCGCCTGGAAACAACCCGGCACGCAAATCATTGCACAGAAAAATCACGCTGAGTTTCAGCACTATATGACGCGGCTCAACGGGTTTTATGGTTTGCGAAATGCGGCGCAATTCGCATTGCCGGTTCCAGCAACTGCGCCAGCCTGGCCGGGCAATTACGGCGCGAAGATCGAACCGACAATTCTGTTTGACGACAAATACGAATTCGAACTGGGCGGCGTGAAGTTCATCGTCATGTCCACACCGGGCGAAACGTACGACCACGCAACAGTCTGGATTCCGAAATATAAAGCGGCGTTTATCGGCGACAACTACTACGATTCGTTCCCCAACATTTACACCTTGCGCGGGACGCAGCCGCGCTGGGCGCTGGATTACATCAATTCGCTGAACAAGGTTCTGGAGCTGAAGCCGGAGATCGTTTTGCCAAGCCACGGCTTGCCCATTGTCGGTAACGCCGAGATCATCAAAAAGCTGACGCGATACCGCGATGCGATTCAATACGTCCACGACGAAACCGTCAAAGGCATGAACGCAGGCAAAGATGTTTGGACGTTGATGAACGAAATCAAGCTTCCGGCGTCGCTGGACATCGGCGAAAGCTACGGCAAGTTAAGCTGGTCCGTGCGCGGAATTTATGAAGGCTATGTCGGTTGGTTCGATCTGAACCCGGCAACGATGTATGAAAAACCCGCCGCTGCGGTTTATCCAGACTTGGTCAAACTTGCGGGCGGAGCAGAAGCTGTCGCCAAGTTGGCGATGGAACGCGCGCAAGCTGGACAAGCGGTTGAAGCATTGCACCTTGGCGATATTGCGCTGGCGGCGGACGTGAAAAATCAGACTGCGTTGCAGGCAAAACTGAAAGCGCTGGAAACTTTGCGCGAACGCTGCCGCAACAGCAATGAACGCGGCTGGCTGGATTTCAGCATCAGTCAGGTCAAACTGAAGCTCGGCGAAAAGAAATAAGTAACTGCCGTACGCGCCGATGAATGAGGTAAAGAATTGGCAGCTTCTTCGTCCCGGCAGGGACGGTTGAGAATAGCCCGGCAATTCATTGCCGGGTTGCGGCAGGGGTTCTGCCGCGTCCTGTAGGGACGCTTGAATGAGCTCAAGCGTCCCTACAGGACGCTGGCTCGCGTTCCCAGCAATAAATTGCTGGGCTAATTTCAAATCGTCCCTCCCTGGACGAAAACAAGTCGAGTTCGAGCCTGTTTTTATCGCGTAAAATCGAACCACTTTAATTTAGATTTCAATGAGCACTTCTCCCCTTTCACCAGTTACAGGTCGGCTCAGGATGGTCGAATCCAGAGTTGCGCCTGTTGTGCAAATCAACCAGTTGAGCCATTCGTTTGGCATGGAGGATTCGGATAAACGCGTTTTGTCGGACATTACGCTGGACCTTGCTCCGGGCGAAGTCGTGATCATGACCGGGCCATCCGGTTCCGGCAAAACAACTCTGCTGACGCTGATTGGCGGGTTGCGCAGTGTGCAGACAGGCAGCTTGGAAGTGTTAGGCCAACAGCTTGCCGGATTGTCGAATCAAGAATTGATCCAGATTCGCCGCCAGATTGGATTCATCTTTCAAGGCCACAACCTCTTTCGTTCGCTTTCGGCGCAACAAAACGTCAAAACGGCATTGCAGCTAAACCCGGACTTGAACAGCCGGCAAATGGATCTAATCGCAGCCAAGATGCTGGAACAAGTCGGGCTGAGCCATCGCATGCATTACCGACCCGATCAATTGTCCGGCGGGCAAAAACAACGCGTGGCCATTGCGCGTGCGCTGGTCAATCGCCCTAAACTGATTCTGGCCGACGAACCAACGGCGGCGCTTGACCGCGAAACCGGGCGGCAGGTCATGAATTTGCTGCAAGCGCTGGCCAAGGAAAACGGCAGCACCATCATCATCGTCACCCACGACAACCGGATTCTGGATGTCGCGGATCGAATGCTGAACATGGTGGATGGCCGGATTGATTCCAATGTGCTGGTCGCCGAATCCATCATCATTTGCGAGTTTTTGCGTAGGTGTGCTGCGTTCTCGTCCTTGACGCCAGATACGCTGGAAGAAATCGCCGAACGAATGTCCATGGAACAATTCGTCGCCGGACAGTTCATCATTCGCCAGGGAGACGAAGGCGACAAGTTTTACCTGATTCGTGAAGGCTCGGTGGATGTGTTTCTAAACGACGAGAATGCGCCGCGCGGAATGCGATTTGAGCGCATGATGATGGAGGGCGATTACTTCGGCGAACTGGCTTTGATGAAAAATCAGCCTCGCGCGGCGACAATCATTGCCAGAGAAAACCTGACGCTTTACAGCCTCAGCAAAGCCGATTTTATGGAAACGCTGAACCTCAACGCGAACTTCGCCGATAAGTTGCGTCGGGGGATTTTCCAGCGCTATTGAACTAAAAAACTTCAGCCGGATCCG
>CAYLJQ010000698.1:0-3934 GCA_964383955.1 uncultured Heliomicrobium sp.
CTGCAAGCCTGAAGGAGCAATACGTAGATGAATTCCCCAAGTGACGTGAACAGGATGACCAAGGCTGAATTGATCGAGGCCTTCCAGTCCTTGCGAAATGACATCGCAAAGTCATCACATACGCTGGAACACCAAAACAGCCTGCTGGATTTATCCTACGATGCCATCTTTGCCTGGGAACTGAATGGAGTCATACGATATTGGAATTCCGCAGCCACGAAGCTTTACGGTTGGACGCGTGAAGAGGCTTTGGGACAATCAAGCCATACACTTTTACAGACAATTCATCCTGAAGGTTGGGCGCAAATTCAAGCGGCGCTGTTGAACGAAGGTCACTGGTATGGCGAATTGATTCACCAGACAAGCGATGGCCGGAAACTTATTGTGGATAGCCGCCATGTGCTGGTGCGCGAAGCCGACGGACAGATGCTGGTGCTGGAAACCAATCGCGATTTGGCCGCCCGCAAACAGGCTGAACAGGCGCTTCGGGAAAGCGAAGCGTTCAAGATCGCCATCCTGAATTCGCTGACGGCGCACATTGCCGTGCTCGATCAAGCGGGGACGATCATTGCGGTGAATGAGGCGTGGAGACGTTTCGCGCGTGAAAATGGCAGACATGAATCAGCCGACTGTGTAGGCCTGAATTATTTCGAGGTTTGCCGCCAGGCTGATTTGCAGGGAGAGCGCGAAGCGCTGGAAGCGATCAACGGCATCCAGGCCGTGCTGGACGGCACACGGACCAGCTTCACACTCGAATACCCCTGCCATTCGCCGGATGAAGAGCGCTTGTTTGTGATGACCGTCACTCCGCTCAGTGGAGAAAAAGGCGGAGCCGTGGTTTCGCACACCAACATCACCGAGCGCAAACAGGCTGAGATGGCATTGGGCCTGTCTGAAGGAAAATACCGCACGCTGTTTGAATCCATTGACCAGGGTTTTTGCACCATTGAAGTTTTGTTTGATGAAAACGAAGCGCCTATTGATTACCGATTTCTGGTCATCAACCCGGCCTTTGAGCGACAAACAGGAATTGAAAATGCTCTGGGCCGCCGGATGCGCGAAATCGCCCCGCTGCACGAGGAATTCTGGTTCGAAACATATGGCCGGGTAGCTTTGACGGGTGAGCCAATTCGCTTTGAGAGCGCCGCCGAACAGCTTCATCGAATTTATGATGTTTACGCCTGGCGAATCAGTGAACCGGGGGAAAGAAAGGTCGCGATTCTTTTTAATGACATCACCGAACGCAAGCGAACCGAAGCGGCCTTGCGCGGCAGCGAAGCCCGCATGGGCGGAATCATCAATTCGGCGATGGACGCCATTATTTCGGTAAACGATCAACAGCAAATCGTCCTTTTCAACGTGGCCGCTGAAAAGATGTTTGGTTACTCGGCGAATGAAATCCTGGGACAACCGCTGACGCAGGTGATTCCCGCCCGTTTTCACGCTGAACACGAAGAACATATCCGCCGTTTTGGCATGACCGGAGAAACCACACGAACCATGGGCGCGCTAAGGGCAGTCAGCGGCATCCGGCGCAACGGCGAAGAATTCCCGATTGAAGCCTCGATTTCCCAGATTGAAGTCAGCGGCCAAAAACTTTTCACCGTCATTTTGCGCGACATTACGGAACGCGTGCGGACCAATGAACGACTGGTTGAACAAGCCGCCTTGCTGGACCAGTCGCACGAAGCCATTCTGGTTCGCGAATTGGACGGCCGGATTTTGTATTGGAGCCGTGGGGCAGAGCGTTTGTACGGCTGGCGTGCGGAAGAAGCCATCGGCAGATTGGCCAGCACGGTGCATTACGACAAAGATACGTCACAATTGGAAGAAGCGACCCGGTTGACGATTGAGCGGGGAGAATGGAACGGAGAGTTGCGCCAACTGACCCGAAGCGGACAGGAAGTGATTGTCGAAGGCCACTGGACGTTGTTGCGTGATATCCAGGGAGAACCGAAAAACATTCTGGCAATCAACACGGACATTACTGAAAAGAAAAAGCTCGAAGCCAATTTCCTGCGCGCACAACGGCTGGAAAGCATCGGCACCCTGGCCAGCGGCATCGCGCACGATTTGAACAATGTTCTGTCGCCAATTGTCATGGGCGCGCAGATGCTGCAAATGAAATTGCAGGACCCGCAAAGCCAGCGCTTGCTGGACCTGATGCAATCCAACGCCAATCGCGGCGCGGACATGATCAAACAGGTGCTGTCCTTTGCCAAAGGCATCAGCGGCCAGCGCATTGTGCTGCAACCCAGGCACCTGATTCGTGAAATCGTTCGAATCGCAGAAGAAACCTTTCCCAAATCCGTGCGGATCGAACAGCGACTAGCCGAAGATCTGTGGACCATCAATGGAGACACCACGCAACTGCATCAGGTGCTGCTTAACCTTTGCGTCAATGCGCGAGACGCCATGCCGCAGGGTGGCACACTGACAATCACGGCTGAAAACCGGTTCATGGACAAGCTTTATGCGCAGATGATCAAGGGAGCCACCGCCGGGAATTTTGTTGTCATCACCATTACAGACACTGGTGTGGGTATTCCGCCCGGAATCATTGACCATATCTTCGACCCTTTTTTCACCACCAAAGAACCCGGCCAGGGAACCGGATTGGGTCTGGCCACTGTGCAAGGCATTGTCGCCAATCACGGCGGCTTCATCACAGTGGAAAGCAATCCCGGTCTGGGGACGAAGTTCAGCATTTATTTTCCATCGGATGTCACCAGCGGCGACCAGAAAACCGCCATCCCCCCCGCGGAAACACTTTTGGGAAACGGTGAGCTGATTCTGGTAATTGATGACGAAGCCGCCGTGCGGGAAATGACCAGTGCGGCGCTTGAAGCGTTTGGGTACAGGGCGCTGACCGCCGATAACGGCGCAACGGCATTGAGCATTTTTGTCAACCATCGAACCGAAGTCAGCCTGGTGATCACTGACCTGATGATGCCAGTGATGGATGGCATCGCGACCATTCGTGCCTTCCGCAAACTAAACCCTGACCTTCCCATCATTGCGACCAGCGGTTTGGCAGACTCAGCAAAAAGTGTGGAACTGGAAAAACTGCGCGTAGACCTGTTCCTTGAAAAACCCTACACCTCCAAATCCTTGTTGACCAGAATTGCGGAAGCACTGAATAAGCGCCCGCCCTCGTCCATCACTTCTTAACCACGTGGGTCTTTTTGGCTGCCCTTGGGGGTTTTAACCCGCCAACACGGCGCAACTTTCCGCAACAATTGCCATCAAGCGCCCAATTTCAGTCTTTTTTGCGCCATTTTTCCTTGGCACTGAGCTTGCTATGCCCCCTTCCAATCCCCAAGAGCTAAGGCTATGGAAAATCTACCAACCACATCACGATCAGCGGTGTTCCAAGAAGTCATCCTGTCTTTGAACTCCTTCGCGCTTGGGGGGGAATTGAGAATTCCCGCAGCCGCCAAAGGGCTTGTTCTTTTTACCAACGGGAGCGGCGAGAACCGGCATAGCCCTGAAAACAAACTTATGGCGAAAGTCATGCGGGACGCAGGTTTGGGGACATTACTTTTTGACCTGTTGACGCTTGAAGAAGAACGGATAGATCAACAAACCCGTCATATGCGATTCGATGTTTCCCTGCTGGCGCGACGACTGATGGCAGCAACCGGCTGGGTGAAAGAAAATCCCGCGACCAG
Organism: uncultured Heliomicrobium sp.; assembly: GCA_964383955.1. Classification (GTDB taxonomy): domain Bacteria; phylum Acidobacteriota; class Blastocatellia; order RBC074; family RBC074; genus RBC074. The sequence continues at coordinate 3,672 of CAYLJQ010000698.1, forward strand.
TCATTTACGCATTGGCTATTTCGGCTCCAGTGTCGCTGGCGGCGCAGCCCTGATTGCAGCCATTGAATCGGGTTACGATATTGGCGCTGTCGTTTCCCACGGTGGCCGGCCTGATCTTGCCAACAAGGTTTTACCGGAAGTTGTTGCACCCACATTGCTGATCGTCGGCGACCAGGATGATATTGCCGTTCGGTTGAACAAGGAAGCGTTTGGTCAGCTTCAATGCACGAAGGAATTAAAGATCGTGGCCGGGACTACCCGCC
>CAYLJQ010000699.1:0-3928 GCA_964383955.1 uncultured Heliomicrobium sp.
GGTTTTACGCGGCAACCGCCTTGCACGATCCGCATCCAGCCCTGAAAGCGTCTTCGCCGCAAGCCCCAATTGCCGATTGGTTTATGGGCGATGACGATCACCACAACGGCGCGTACTTTTTGAATGAATCGTTTAGCTTTATCACCTTTTTCGGCATGCCTCGCCCGCAGCCGACAACCAATCAATACAAAAACTTCAATTATGGCACGAACGATGGTTATAAGTTTTACCTGGAGCTTGGTTCACTGGCCAATGTGAACAAGAAGTATTTGAAAGGCGAAAGCAAATACTGGAACGATGTGATCAAACACGGAAATTATGACGAATTCTGGCAGGCGCGCAGCGTTTTGCCGCATTTCAAAAAAGTCACTCCGGCAGTGTTGATCGTTGGCGGCTGGTTCGATGCCGAAGACTTGTATGGCCCGCTGCACATTTACCAGGCGATTGAGAAAAACAATCCCAAGGCGAACAACAATCTGGTGATGGGGCCCTGGTCGCACGGCGGTTGGGCGCGTGGCACGGGCGAATCGCTCGGCAGCATTCGTTTCGATGTGAAAACCAGCGAATGGTTCCGTGAAAACGTCGAACTGAAGTTTTTCAACTTCTACCTGAAAGACAAAGGCGAACTGAAATTGCCCGAAGCGATGGCGTTTCGCACAGGAGCAAACGAATGGAAGTCTTATGCGCAATGGCCGCCAAAAGACGCTCAAGCTCGATCTTTGTATTTGCAAGCCGACGGCAAACTTTCTTTTGAAGCGCCGTCTAAGCCTTCCACTGAATTCGATGAGTACGTCAGCGACCCCGCAAACCCGATTCCCTATTCCAGCCAAACTCCTACCAATCGGAACGCGGGTTATATGATCGAAGACCAACGTTTTCTGGCGCAACGTCAGGATGTGCTGAGGTATCAATCCGAAGCGTTGAAAGAAGACATTACTTTAGCGGGCCCAATCGTCGCCGACTTGTTTGTTTCAACAACCGGCACGGATGCGGACTTCATCGTCAAACTGATTGATGTTTACCCGGACGATGCGCCGAACAATTCTCCGCAAGGAGAGAAGGTCAAAATGGGCGGGTTTCAGATGATGGTGCGCGGCGAAGTCATGCGCGGCAAATTCCGAAACAGTTTTTCAAAGCCTGAACCATTCACTCCTGGCAAAACGGCTGAAGTAAAGTTCAATTTGCAGGACGTCAATCACACCTTCAAAGCAGGCCACAAAATCATGGTCCAGGTGCAAAGCTCGTGGTTTCCGCTGGTGGATCGCAATCCGCAAAAGTTCGTGGATATTTACAACGCGGCAGATTCCGATTTTCAGAAAGCCACACATCGAATCTTTCATTCGGCGAAGCTGAGTTCGCATTTGAAAGTTGGCATGGTGAAGTAAGACAACTTGGAGTGCTGGGCCTTTGGCACACTTTTGGCAGTTGCGTTGCTGAATGTTCTTGCAGAAAGGACTCACCAAGCTTCGCCGAAGGCGAAGCACTCCAAATTTTGTTACCTGCGCTTGTACGTCGCCGGGCTGGCTTTGAAATAAAGCTGGTCACCGATGCGAGAAATCTGGCCGGTGATTTCAACTGGCTCGGCGACGAACTCTAACACCTGTTGATTCACTGGCTCGCTTTTTTCAGACACCAGCCACAAGTTCACTTTGCGGCCATCGGCATCACGCGCGACAAACATCGGCGAAATGCCTCCACGAATGCAAAGCGCTGCGCATTCACGGTGGGGTTTCGTGTGGCCGGGGTTCATCACACCCAGATAGCATTTGCTGTCAACGATCTCACCCGACAACGTGTGGGTTCCCAGGTCTTCAAAAGTTCCTTCCAGTGGCGGCGGCTGGCCTGTAACCTGAATCGAACCAGCCACAACTTCGATCATTTCCGTTTCGTCTCGGTGAATCAGCGTGCCGCGCAACTTGGCGGATTTTCCATCCATTGCGGCAATCAATGGTTTTGCTCCGTGCTTTCCTTCGGCAACCAAAGCAAAACTCTTTTGACCGACAATCAAAGCCGGATTCGGCCATTCGCGCAGTACGCCTTCAAATTCCCGCACGTTACCAAACTCAAAAAAGCTGGCAGCAAACCGATGCTGCCCCAAAACCAACGTAACGGCAGTGATCGCCGCCAGAGCCACTAAACCAATCACAACTCGTTTGGCCAGCGCTGCAATTCTGTCGGGCGCTTTGGGCAGGTAGCCGATATAAAATTCTTTCAAATTCATAAAGTAATACCCACCTGTTCAAAACCTTGCCGGTTCGACTCGCGTCCCGGGCGGATTCGACGTTGAATTCACCAGCACTCTGCCGTTGACCACTTTGACGTTAAAAGTTGGAACCCGTTCAGTAAACGGCGGTGGTGAAGCGCCTGAATCCGGCCAGTATTGATACCCGTGCCACGGGCAAGTCACGCAGCCGTCAATGATCCGGCCTTCGCCAAGCGGACCATTCTGATGCTGACATACGTTGGAAATTGCCGAAACCTTACCGTCGTATTTGAAAATGGCGATTCGCTCTCCCGCCAGCATAACGATTTTTGCGCAGTTGTTTTCAATTTCACTGACGTTACAAACATCAACAAAACCATCCGGTTGAGTATGGGAAACATCTGGCTGATCCAGCTTCCGTTCCCGCCACCCCGCAACCAGGTGCAAGCCAAACACCACAATCATTCCAATGGCGAGCGTCACAGCAAGCAGTGGATTGGTTTCTGCCTGCAAAACTCCGAGCAAAACATGCGCGACGATCAAGCCGTAAGCGACATAAACCAGCATGTGCAGCCGCTTCCAGACTGGCGCAGTCAAATTCGCCAGCCAAAAATCGTGACTGGTTGCGGCCATCAAAAATAGAATCAATAACGCTGCAAGCCCAAGCGGCTGGAATGGAAAATTGCTCAAACTGCCGTATTGCGTGTTGCTCACTAGCACGCTGACCAGCGGATTCAGCTCTCCGAGCGCGTGAAACTGAAAAATCGAAAAAATCCCGTGCGCCAGCGCCACAAGAAACATTGCGACACCCAGATGCCGTCGGTTGTACAGCAAGGGCAACAACTGCGGAAACAAACGGCATAACGGCCCAATGCTCAAAATCACGTGCAGCATTAGCAGCGCGCAGGTGGCCAAGCCGCGAATCAGCAGTGTTTCTATGGTTGCGTTTGGGTGAATTAGAAAACCGAGCCCGACAAACACCCCCAAATAAAGGACAATGCCGGCAGCAATTGCGCCGTCATAAAGTTTCTTTTGACGGTTCCAGCCAATAGCGGTGTAAGCGTGGCTCATCGCTGGCCTCCTGCCGGAGCTTGCAACCAAGCTTTAGGAAGTTGTGGATTAGTGGGAACCGGTTTTCTGGCCATCAGGCTTGCGGCAAACAATACAAGCAAGAGGAAAGCCAGCAAAACAATCAACAGGCGATGCAATCGGCGAAGCGGGCGAATCATTCAATTCCCCTCCGTGCCGGGTTGCGATGATTGTTTTTTTCGATTGGCGGGCAGGAAGCTCCGTTGAGCCAACGCTTCAACAGCAGCGGCCACAGAGCCGCGGCTCCAAACAGAATCAGAAAACGAAATCCGGCGGTCGAATCTTTCGCCGCCGGATCAATTTTGCCGACTCCAAAGAAGATGAAAACTCCGGCGAATAAAAATCCAACCCCAGCATAAATCATCACCAGATTGACGACCCATTGCGCTATGACCATAAGTGCTTTTCTCCGCCGGAGAAATCCACAGGGGCTGTCTTTTTATTCCGTGGGCTGAGAGAGATTTGTCAGAAGAGGAAAATCGCCTCTATTCGTCTTCATCTTCGATTTCATACATGTAGTTAATTCCGTCTTTGCGTAGAAACATCTTTGGACTGCCGTCAGATGGTTCAATGCTGATGATGTCCATATCGTAATAGCGAACAAAGCCGCGAACCAGATCGCCATTTTTCAACTTT
>CAYLJQ010000700.1:0-3926 GCA_964383955.1 uncultured Heliomicrobium sp.
TGTGCCATAGATAGAGTATAGTGAAAAAGGAAATTCCCTAACTTCAACCCTCAAAAAAAGGAGTCACCAATTGAAACAAACTGCTAAACAGAAAGCTGCGCCAAAGAAATCCACGCCAAAATCGGTAGCCTTGCTGGTTGCCACGAAAAAAGGCGGGTTTATTCTCAATGCGGATTCCAAGCGCCGAACCTGGACAATCAAAGGGCCTTTGTATTTGGGCAATATTGTTCATCACATCAAGCTTGATCCGCGCGATGGAAAGACAATGTTGATGGCGGCAAAGACAGGTCATTTGGGGCCGACAGTGTTTCGTTCAACCAATCAGGGCAAAACCTGGAAGGAAGCCGCGAAGCCTCCCGCGTTTCCCAAAGCGCCCGAAGGCGAAAAGGGCCTGGTTGTTGATCATGCGTTCTGGTTGACGCCCGGACACGCCAGCGAACCGAAAGTCTGGTACGTGGGAACTTCGCCGCAAGGATTGTTCAGAACGGAAGATGGCGGCGACACGTGGGAATCGGTTACAGGGTTTAATGAACATCCGATGCGGGGAGCCTGGACAGGGAGCGGCCAGGATGGCACCCCGGATGGGCCGAAAATGCATTCCGTTATTGTTGACCCGCGCGACGCGAACCATATGTACATTGGCATGTCCGGCGGCGGCGTATTTGAGAGCACGGACAAAGGCGCTGACTGGAAACCGCTTAACGCCGGGAGCCGCGCAGACTTTTTCCCGGACCCGCTTCCTGAATTTGGCCAAGACCCGCACTGCGTTCGGCAGCATCCGCTGAATCCGGATATTTTGTATCAGCAAAACCATTGCGGTATTTACCGAATGGATCGCACCGCCAAAGGGGCTGAAAATCAATGGATTCGCATTGGCGAAAAGATGCCGAAATCGGTTGGCGACATCGGATTTCCGATGGTGCTGCACCCGCGCGATCCGAATACTTGCTGGGTTTTTCCGATGGATGGCACACAGGTTTGGCCGCGAACTTCGCCCGGTGGCAAACCAGCGGCTTACATCACGCGCAATGGCGGCAAAAGCTGGCAGCGGCAGGATAATGGGTTGCCCAAAGAGCAGGCTTGGCTGACCGTGTTCCGGCAAGCCATGACCGCTGACACGCAAAATTCCGTCGGTGTTTACTTCGGCACGACTTGTGGAGAAATCTGGGCAAGCACGAATGAGGGAGAAAAGTGGTCATGCATTGCCCGGCATCTGCCGCAAATTTATGCTGTCGAAGCCGCCGAATTTTGAACCTGAGGAAACGCAATGAAAGTGATTATTCCCAGTCCGCTCTTGTCCTATACCAATCAGCAAAAAGAAGTGGAAGCTGTTGGGGGAAACGTCAATGAATTGCTGGAAGATTTGAATCGAAGTTTCCCCGGCATTCGATTTCGAATGATTGACGAACAGGATGCGATTCGTCCGCACATGAAAATCTTCGTCAATGGCGAACAGGTTTTTGGGCTGAATGTTTTGTTGCAGCCTGCGGATGAAGTCCATATCCTGCAGGCTCTGAGCGGCGGCTGATCAAACCTTGCCGAAAAAATTACGGCGTCGCGATTGGTTTGATCGTGTTTGCCACTGCCGTTAGCAAAAACAATCTCGCCATTTGCGACGCCGTCTTGTTCACTGGTCAGCCGTAGGCGGGCGGCTGATTACCAGTCGGGGCACCGGTTGCCATTACCGGTTATGCAACCTCACACTCGGATAAGCGTGAAAGGTCGGCATTGGTGATCATTACCGGTGCAAAAACTTGAAGAAAAGGCTGGATGAAGTTCTTCTTCGCCCAGCCTTTTGTGTTTGAGGTTACTGAACTGACACGTCATCAATTCTGAACGTGGTCGGCAACGAAATGTCGGTCGTGGCGCGGAATTGAATACGAACAGTCTGTCCGGCATACGCTGACAGATTGTACGTTCCGCGCAAGGTGTAAGCATTTGTCGCGGCCACCTTGTTCAGGTTGCTGAACGTCGCCAGTGTTGTCAGCAAGGTACCGGTTGAGCTGCGAACTTCGACGAACAAGCGATCATACTGGGTCGTCGTCGTCGTTTCATTGGATGTGACGTTCAGGTAGAAGCTCAGACCCGGCGTCGTGCCACTGGGAATTGTGATTGTTTGATAAGCGGTGTGCGAAATGTTATTCGCATTTCCCTCTCTCAAATAACCGGTTCCCGTGCGTGCGTTCCCATCCGTTTGACGTGTCGCGCCACTCAGCACCCACGGAGTCGAGTTGGTTTCAAACCCACCATTTACAATCAATTGACTGCTGGGATTGTTAACCGTCAACGTGACCGGAATGCTCAATGGGGTATTCGTGGCTCCTGTCGCGGTGACAGTGATTGTGCCGTTGTATGTTCCGGCAGTCAGTCCGCTGATGCTGACCGAAGCCGTCAAGGTTGAAGGCGCAGTTCCGGAAGCCGGTGTCACCGTCAGCCAGGAAGCATTGTCAGTCTGCGACCAATTCAGTGTTCCGCTGCCCGTATTGGTGATGCTGACGCTTTGATTGGCAGGATTGCTGCCGCCAACGGTAGCCGTAAAGCTCAAGCTGGTTGGGCTGACGCCGATGGTTGGTGTAGTGGAGGTGGTGGTATCGGCGTTGTAAACAACCAGCGCGAAATCCTGGTCGGTTGTGTCGCCATTGCCAGGCACGCCGTCTCCGGCGATGTTGGTCGCTCTGACTGTGACGGTGAAATTGCCTGAAGTTCCAGCAGGAAGGAATACTGATTCGACGTTGTTTTTACCGTCGGCAGTTCCGCCGCTGGTTGAGTTGGCACCGGTAAACACGTTGCCCTTGTAGGTTACGCCGCCAACGGTCACTTCCAGATCAAGGTTGTTGACCCAGGGAGCGCCGGTTGTCGGGCCAGGAGCATCCGTCCAGGCCAAGGTCACACGGAACGGTTGGCCGGATGAAGCTACTGAGCCTGTGACAGTATGCGTTGCGCCAGTCGCGCCAAGCACCTGAGTTTGATCCACTCGAATGCGTGCCACCGTGTCGAAGGCTCTACCTAAGTCCATTCTGCCCATGCCCTGGCTGTTTGATGGCAAATTCCCGCCAGCGCCAGTTCCGCTCATGTAAGCCGCCGAATTCATCAACGACGCTTTGACCATCGCCGGTGAAGGCGCGCTCAAGCCTTTGTTGAGGAAGTCTTGATAAACCAACGCGGCTCCGCCAGCGACCGCCGGGCAGGAATGGGAAGTTCCCGAAGACCAGCCGTACAGCGTTTGGCCGCTTGGCCAATACTGGTTGCAAACGCTGCTGCCGTCGTAATTCGATTGCGGAACACCGGCTTCAATGTGCGTGCCGGGAGCAATGATGTCAGGTTTGACGCGGCCATCGCCGCCTGCTGAATTGACAGGGCCGCGGCTGGAAAAGCTGATGATGTCGTTGGCGCTGTCCGCTCCGGTGTTGCCAATGCCGCAACCGTCCGTGCCGGTTTGGCGAACGTTTTCGCCTGCGCCAACAGTGATGACGTTTTTGGCGGTTGAAGGGGTGCTGACCGTGTTCGAACCGGAACCATCATTGCCGGCAGCAAACACGACTGTCAGTTGCTGCAAACCGGCTGTTCCCGTTTGCGCATCGCGCACGATGGAATCATACGCTTGAGAATTGCTGTCGTAATCGGGGATCGGGCCACCGGTCTGAGTCTGGAATCCCCACGAGTTCGACGAAATGCGCGATCCGCTGCCGTATGCCGTGCTTTCCCAGGCCGCCGGACTGGAAGAAGCGCTGCCGAAAATTGCGGTCACGCCTACACGCGCCCACGGCACAATGCCCAGGCCGTAGTTGTAACCAAGCGAATCTTCGTTGGCAGAACCGGTTCCCGTGTTCAAACCGCCGATGATGTGGGAGTTCAAAAAGCCGTGGCCGCCCTGTGCGCCGGTTTGATTGGTCGGATTGTTTTGGAAGGCAACGCGACCGGAAGCC
>CAYLJQ010000701.1:0-3921 GCA_964383955.1 uncultured Heliomicrobium sp.
GCCTTGTATGCGATTGACACTGTGAAGATTGGCCGGAAGCTGGAATTGATCGGCAATCTGCGCTGGGATCGTTTCGACGTGGACGGCATCAACGCCACGGGAGTCGCGGTCACACGCGTGGATCGAATGACCAGTTGGCGCGGAGGCGCTGTCTACAAACCACTTCCCAACGGCAGCTTCTATGCGTCGTACGGAACTTCGCTCAGCCCTTCGCTGGAAGGTTTGTCGTACAGCACGGCCAACACTGCCATTGAACCGGAAAAGACATACACCTATGAACTCGGCACCAAGTGGGATGTGCTTCGTGAGCAGTTGTCTTTGAGCGGCGCATTCTTCCAGGTCGAAAAGACCAATGCCCGCACTCCGGGCGTGTTGCCGGACGATCCGGTGCAGGTGCTGCAAGGCAACCAACGCGTTCGCGGCGTGGAACTAGGCGCGGCAGGAAACATCTCTCGAAACTGGCGGCTGTTTGGCGCATACACGTTCATGGACAGTGAAATCACTAAATCCAATACGCCAGCCGAAGTCGGCAAGGAGTTCCAGAACACACCCCGAAACTCCTTCAGTATCTGGTCAACCTACCAATCGCCGTGGCGGTTGTCTGTCGGCGGTGGGCCGCGTTTTGTCGGCAAGCGATACGGCAACAACATCAACACACGGTTTGTGGACAGTTACTGGACGCTGGATGCGATGGCTTCGTATCCGCTGACAGAGCAGATTGACTTGCGCGTCAATCTTTACAACCTGAACAACGCTTATTACTTCGACCGATTGGGCGGCGGCCACCTGATTCCGGGCGCTGCCCGGTCGGTGAATGTCAGTACCAACTTCCGGTTCTAATTTGAATTGACTAAACCAGATGGCGACGGACTTCGGTCTGTCGCCGTTTTTGAGAAACTTATGTTGTTGCACATTCCCGAAATTCTGACTGGGGAACAAGTGGCTTACTGCCGCCAGAAAATGGAAGCAGCCGAATGGGTGGATGGCCGCGTGACGGCTGGCCATCAGTCGGCGCGAGCAAAGGACAATATGCAATTGCCGGAAGCTCACCCGGTGGCGCAGGAACTGGGTGAAATGATCGTTGCGGCGCTTGAACGCAGCCCACTGTTTATGACGGCAGCGTTGCCTGCAAAAGTCTTCCCGCCGCTCTTCAATCGTTATCAAGGCGGGCAGTCGTTTGGCAGTCACGTGGACAATGCCATTCGCCAAGCCTCTGGCACGCCGTTTCGCCTGCGCACGGATCTTTCGGCAACGCTCTTTCTGGCCGCGCAGGAAGAATACGAAGGTGGCGAACTGGTGGTGGAAGACACGTACGGCGTTCACAGTGTCAAATTGCCCGCTGGGCATTTGATTCTGTATCCGGCAACCAGCTTGCATCACGTGCGGCCGGTGACCAGCGGCGCGCGGATCGCGTCTTTCTTTTGGATTCAAAGTATGGTGCGCGACGACGGCGAACGCACCTTGTTATTTGACTTGGACATGGCAATTCAACGCATCAGCGGTGAAGCGCCGGATCATCCCTCTGTTATTCAACTGACCAGCGTGTATCACAACTTGCTGCGCCGCTGGGCAGAAGTTTGAAAACGGGAAAGGAGCATCATGTTTCGAATCTGCGCTTTGGCAATCTTTGTGATTGTTGCTTCTGTAGGCTTTTCTTTCCGCTACAAGGCAGAGAAGGCAGGCGAACCGATTTCGTGGAACGAAGAAGGAGCAGCGGTGATGATTCTGCTCAGATTGTTTGGCTTGGCCGGTTGGCTTTCGGTCATCATCTACTTGATCAATCCTGAGTGGATGAGATGGTCGGAAATCCAATTACCAATGTGGGCAAGATGGATTGGCGTTGTCACTGGCATCATTTCAGTTCCCCTGATGTATTGGTTGTTCAAAAGCATTGGCAAGAACATCACCCAGACAGTGAAAACCAGGAAAGAACACGAGTTAGTAACCAGCGGACCATACAGATGGGTGCGGCATCCGCTTTACAGCGTGGGAACCTTGCTGTTTCTCTCGTTCGCGTTGATGGCTTCGAATTGGTTTATCGGCCTGGTGACACTGTTAAGCTTGATGATGCTGATGATCAGGCTGCCGCGAGAAGAAGCGAATTTGATCGAACGATTCGGGGATGAATACAAAAACTACATGAAACGCACGGGGCGACTGATTCCAAAACTTCGATCCAGTCACTGAGAATATCAGGCTGAAAATTACCTTTGCATCGGACGTTGGTTCGGTGAATCTGAGCTTGTTTGGGGCAAACGACAATGAAACTTTTTCGCAAAATCCTTTTTTGGTGTCACCTGGCGGTCGGTGTAATCGGCGGTTTGGTGATTTTGATTATGTCGCTGACAGGCGTGCTGTTGACGTATGAAAAGCAGATTATCGCCTGGGCAGACACACGCAATTATCAGATCGCTGCGCCAGCGGCTGGGACGGCACGGTTACCTGTAGAAGATTTGCTTTCCAAAGTCCGCGAGTCACAAGCGGGCGCGAATATCACGACAGTAACCCTGCGCGCTGATTTATCGGAACCTGCATCGGTGGCCCTTGCCGCGGCTCCGGGAGCAGCCCCCGGCAGCGCACGAACGATCTTCGTCAATCCATACACTGGCGATGTGCTGGGAGAAGGCGCAAAAGGCGTCCGCGAATTTTTCCACGTCGTTACCGACTGGCATCGCTGGTTGGCTGCGGAAGGCGCAAATCGCGCGACTGCGCGCGCCATTACCGGAGCCTGCAATCTGGGATTTCTGTTCATCGTCATCAGCGGTCTTTATCTGTGGTTTCCGCGAAAATGGACCAAGCCTCAGTTCAAAAACATCTTGTGGTTCAAACGCGGGCTGCCCGGCAAAGCGCGCGATTTCAATTGGCATAATACAATCGGTTTCTGGTCGTTTATTCCGCTGTTCATCGTTGTGCTTTCAGCGACGGTGATTTCGTATCCGTGGGCCAGCAATCTGGCTTATAAAGTCGTTGGAGAAACACCTCCCGCTCCGGCGCAACGTCCACAGCAACCTCCTGCTGGCGGACAAGCGAATGCCGGACAGCAACGCGGAGGCCCTGGCGGCGGCGAACGCGCGAATGCTCCAGCGCCGGTTGGTTTCGATGGATTGAATGGGTTGTGGGCGCGCGCAGAACAGCAAACCACCGGCTGGAAAAGTCTGAGTTTGCGTGTGCCCACCAGCACAGAGGCGCCCGCCGTGTTCACCATTGACCAGGGAACAGGCGGCGAACCGCAGAAACGCGCGACGCTGACATTGAATCGTCAAACTGGCGAAGTTGTCCGCTGGGAACCGTTTTCCAGCTTTACCAAAGGGCGTCAGCTTCGTTCGATTCTTCGCTTCGCACACACAGGCGAAGTTCTTGGCCTCCTTGGACAAACGATTGCCGGATTGGTTTCGCTGGGTGGATGCTTTTTGTTTTACACAGGGATCGCACTTTCCTGGCGGCGATTGATGGCTTGGCGGGCAAGGCGTTCAAACGTAGTGGTTCCGGCTTCAACGGCAGAACCGGAAAATGCCTGATCAATAAGCGTTGAGATACGCTGTAACAGTTGCCTGTTGTGGGCGGTGAGACGATACTTGCGTTTCACCGCCCACAACTATTTTCTGAGGAAGCCACTATGAAAATTCGCCTGCTCGTCGCTCTATGTTGCTCGCTTTTGCTGGTCGCAAATGCGCAATCGCAAACTTCCCAGCCTCCCAAAGACAACACTGTCGTTTGTCACACGCCGACAACAACCAAAGCTTCGGACAAACCGGCAACGCTGAAAGACGGTTACGGAAAAGTCCAAATGGTTGTTACCACGAAGTCGCCGGAAGCGCAGGCGTTTTTCAATCAGGGTTTGGCGCTGCTGCACTCATTCTGGTTTTACGAATCTGACCGTTCATTCGAGCGCGCCGCGCAGCTTGATCCCGAATGCGCCAT
>CAYLJQ010000702.1:0-3919 GCA_964383955.1 uncultured Heliomicrobium sp.
GGACGGGGTTGGAAATTGACCTGCCCAAATTCCAGCTTCAGGCGACCCGGATCGTCTGGCAGATTCCCGAACGCTCCAACGCCCTGGAACGAATTCGCGCCAGGGCCTATCACGTCGGATATTGTTCTGTCGTTGCTTTGACCTATTTGCTGAAAGCGTTCGACTCCTTGCAGCGCGGCGATACGGCCATGTCTGCGCGGTTCCGCGTTCCGCAGGAAGCCCTGGGAGTGGGGTTTTGGGAAGAAGGTCAGGGCAGCCTGATGCATTACGTGATGATCGCCAACAGTCAGATTGCCAATTATCAAATTGTCACCGCATCCGGATGGATGAGTTCGCCCCTGGACGCTTTTGGTATCCCCGGTCCATACGAAAAAGCAATGCTCTCGACGCCCCTGATTGAAGATTTCGGACGACCGGAAGAATGCACCGGAATTGATTTGTTAAGAGCAGTAAGAAGTTTTGACCCTTGAAGAAAATGCTGAACGATGAAGGCGGAATGATGAAGTTCGATTCACCAGTTTATTGCTGGTGACGGATTCATCGTTCATCATTCATCAATCTGCATTTTCTCGATTCCCCGTAGGAGGTTTGAATGCGACTCCCAACCTGGAAATTCAGGAATGATGAACAAGAACGCGAAGACAGTGCCCGCCGATTGCACGAAGCAGCCTGGCCGGACATGTTTGCCAATTTGCAAAGCGCCTATGCCGAATTGACCAACGCGCAATTCGAGTTGGAACGCCGGACGGCAGAAATTTCTGAAACGCGCGACCTGTTCCAGCAGGTGATTTCTTCCATGTCGGAAGCGCTGTTTTTGACCGACCGTTCCGGGCGAGTGATCCGTGCCAATCCCGCCGCAGCCGCCTTGCTGGAGTGCGCTGAAACTTCGATTCTTGGCCGTCCGCTGACTGCTGTTTGTGGTTCTGACGACATTCCTGCGACTCCATGGAAACTGATGGAGATCGCGCCTACTGGCCGTATCACAAACCTGGATGCCGATTTGCACACGCTTGGCGGAGCCACGATTCCAGTCAGTTTTTCGCTTGGCTTGATGCACGATAAGCAAAACAAGATCACGGGCGTGCTGGCTGTTGCTCGCGACATGCGCGAACAGCGAAGCCTGATCAACAGTCTGGTTGCCGCGCGAACCCGTTTCCAGGAATTGCTGGAATTCGCTCCTGACGCGATTGTGCTGGCAAATCAGGATGGCGAAATCGTGTTGGTGAACACGCAAACCGAACGGCTTTTCGGCTACAAGCGCGATGAACTGTTGGGCAGAAGCGTTGAAGTTCTGGTTCCCGAACGATTGCGCGGCCAAGCCCCCGAACCGTCGGCGCAGAAAGACGACGCGCTGCTTGACCTCGATGAGGCTTTGCTGACTGGCAATCTGGCCGGTGGCGCGGAACAAGTGGAGTTCTACCTGCTCGACCGCGATGGACGGGAATTCCCGGCTGAAATCACCCGCCGCCAGATTGAAACCGAAGACGGCGTGCTGGTAATGAGCCTGATTCGCGACATCACCGAACGCAGGCGCGCCGAATCTGCTCGCCACGCCGCTGAAAGCCGCTACCAGGAATTGTTCGATAACGCCAACGACATCGTTTACATCCACGACCTGGAAGGCAATTTCAAATCACTGAACAAAACGGCGGAAAGGCTGACCGGCTACACGCTGGCTGAAGCCTTGCAAATGAACATCGGTCAGGCTGTGCCGCCGGAGTTCTTGCCAGTCGCGCAGCAACGGATCATGGAGCATCTTTCAGGCCATTCGGACGTGCCTCCATTCCAGCTTGAATTGATCTGCAAAGACGGTCGCCATCTGCCCATCGAGGTCAGCACCCGGTTGATGATGGAAAATGGCCAGCCGGTCGGCGTTCAGGGAATAGCCCGCGACATCACCGAACGCCAACGTGCCGAATCAGCGCACATGGCTGCCGATGCGCGTTACCACGCCCTATTCGATAACGCCAACGACCTGATTTACACCCATGACTTGCAAGGCAATTTCATGTCGGTCAATCCGATGTCCGAACGCATCACAGGCTTCACCCACGAAGAAGCGATGCAGATGAACATCGCCCAGATTGTCGCGCCGGAACATTTGCCGATGGTGATGGATCGCGTCATGCGGCAGATTCAGGGCGAAGAATTCAAGACTCCGCTGGAGCTGGAAATTGTCTGCAAAGACAGCAGCAGAATGGCGCTGGAAATTAACACGCGCGTTCTGGTGGAAAACGGAATGCCTGTCGGTATGCAGGGTATTGCGCGCGACATCACCGAACGCAAACAGGCGGATTTGATTCAAGCCCGATTGAATCGTCAGGCAGGGTTGCGCGCTGAAGTCAGCGCCGCGCTGACCGATGAAAACAACACGCTTCCGAAAATGCTTCAGCAATGCACGGAAGCGATTGTCGAAAACTTGGACGCTGCCTGCTCGCGTATCTGGCTTCTGAACGAAGCTGATGATGTTCTTGAGCTTCAAGCCAGCGTTGGGGCATATGCTCAGTCGAGTAGTGAACTGTCGCGTGTGCCGGTTGGTGAATTTAAGATTGGCAGGATTGCTGAGGAAAAAGCGCCGCACCTGACCAATGATGTGCTCAACGATCCGCGCATTGACGACAAAGAATGGACTGCGCGCGAAGGGCTGAGTTCATTTGCCGGCTACCCTTTGATGGTTGGCGACCGTGTGGTTGGTGTGATGGAGATGTTTTCCAAACACAAACTGGAAGCTGACACGCTGAACGCGCTGGCTTCAGTGGCCGATACCATCGTTCACGGAATCGAGCGAAAGCGCATCGAAGACGAGCGCAAAGTTCTGCTGGAACGAGAACAGGAAGCGCGTATGGATGCGGAAACTGCCAGCCGTTTGAAAGACGACTTTCTGGCGATGATTTCGCACGAATTGCGCGCTCCGCTGACGGCAATTTTGGGCTGGGCACAAATGCTGCGTTCGGGCACGCTTGATCGCGCATCCGCCGAACGCGCTTTGACAACCATTGAACGCAACGCCAAGTCTCAGGCTCACCTGGTCGGCGATTTGCTTGACGCGTCGCGCATCGCCACCGGCAAGCTCAGTTTGGAAGGCAAGCCAGTTGAATTGATGACCGTGGTTGATGCAGCCGTTGACGCGGTTCGTCCTTCAGTCGAAGCCAAAAACCTGAGAATGCAAATCGTGATGGAACCGTGGGTTGGCCCCTTCCACGGTGATCCGGAACGATTGAAACAGGTTGTTTGGAATCTATTGTCGAACGCCATCAAGTTCACTCCGGCAGGTGGATTGATCGAAGT
This sequence comes from uncultured Heliomicrobium sp., assembly GCA_964383955.1. Lineage (GTDB taxonomy): Bacteria > Acidobacteriota > Blastocatellia > RBC074 > RBC074 > RBC074. The sequence continues at coordinate 3,289 of CAYLJQ010000702.1, forward strand.
CCGGTTGGAGCGACTGGAACAGAAAGCCCTGTTGATTGTCAGCGACACCGGACAGGGAATTGATCCTGAATTCCTGCCGCATATCTTTGACCGCTTCCGTCAAGCCGACAGTTCAACCAAACGCCAGCAAGGCGGCTTGGGATTGGGTTTGGCAATCGTCAAACACATCGTCGAATTGCACGGCGGCGCGATTTACGCGTACAGCCGGGGCGAAGGCCAAGGTTCCGACTTTATGATCACCTTGCCGTTGGCTGTGCAAAAAGTCGAATCGCAGGAAGGCGAATTGTGGCCGGAAAGCTTGCCGGAAACACAAACTCGGTCCGGCAATTTGCGCGGCATCAAAGTGCTGGTGGTGGACGACGAACGCGACACGCGCGAAGTTCTGAGCGTGATGCTGAACCGGTACGGCACTGAAGTCCGCACCGCAGGTTCCGTGCGTGAAGCGCTGGAAACGCTTTCCACCTGGAAACCGGACATGTTGGTTTCTGACATCGGCATGCCCGAAGAAGACGGCTACGTCATGATCCGCAAACTGCGCGAGTTGCCAGCGGATCAAGGCGGCCAACTTCCCGCTGTTGCGTTGACCGCCTTTGCCAGCCCGGCAGACAAGGAAAAATCCCTGGCCGCAGGT
>CAYLJQ010000703.1:0-3908 GCA_964383955.1 uncultured Heliomicrobium sp.
ATAAAACGAGGAAACCAAGCCGTGAAACTCTTCAAGCATCTGATCAAACTCTGCTTTTGCTGTTGTTTAGCTTTTATGGCCTTCGCCGAATTTGGCTTGGCTCAGACAGCAGAGCCGTACGTAAGAAAAGAACAGGAGATTTTGTTGACCCTGACGATCACGAACCAACAGGGAATGCCGATCAAAGGTTTGCGGCCTGACCATTTCGATATTCTGGCCGACAAAAAGCGGCTGAATATCTCCAGCTTTCGCGATCAGGAAGAACCGGCAAGCATTCTCTTTCTCGTAGATATTTCCGGCTCTATGTCTGGCGGCGCAAGTCGCGGCAACAACCTTCGCCTTTATATCCGTAGCATCCTCAATTTTTTGGAGCAGGGAAACGACGCGAATGAGTATGCAGTTCTGAGCTTCAACAAAGAAGTTCATTTGGCGCAGAGTTGGACGCAGGACAAGCGAAGGATGGAGCAGTCCTTGAACAACGTCGCCATGCAGCCAGCAAAAGGACTGACAGCGCTTTTTGACGCATGCCGCCAGGGGCTGGACTTAATCAAAAGCGGTAAGCATCGCAAACGAGCCATCATCTTACTGAGCGATGGGCAGGAAAATGTTTCGAAGGATGAGCGATTTGGAAAATTGAAAGAGCAGGTCCGCGCCAGAGATGCCCTTTTTTTCGGTATTTCGATTGTTTCGTCCGGCGCTAGTTTTAAGGCGGATAGGCAGGGACAGGATGTGCTGGAAGAATTGGCTGCGCAAACCGGGGGCATGGCTTTTTTTGCAAAAGGGCCTTTCGATCTTGACGCTTCGTTTGAAGTGATTGGGCTGCTGTTGCGGAATCAATATGTCGTTGGAGTGCAGGTGGCAGAATCTGCCAATAACAAATGGCATCCAATAAAAGTTGAAATCAAGCTCCCCCCGACTACTCCGCGCGAGTTGAAATTCCCTGTTGTGCGGTACCGAGCGGGGTATTTCGACCGCGTGGAGTAATTGCGGCGATCAGAATTTTTGATTTGCGTCCACTCAGCCAGGGATTACCAACCGAGCAGCCATTCGTCGGCGAAAACGTCCGACGAAAAAGCCGCAGACAATGCTTCTGGCAAAGTCTGCGGCTTTTTTTTACGTAATGCGTTGTGTTTTCGAATTTACTTTCGGCGCTCGTCTTTGTAAATCTGACCATCCAGAATCGTTAAGACGCGATGTGCATGGGCAGCGACATCCGGTTCGTGCGTGACCAGAATGATGGTGTTGCCTTGATCGTGCAATCGTTCCAGCACCTGCATGATTTCTTCTGATGTTTTCGAATCCAGGTTACCTGTCGGTTCGTCTGCCAGGATGATAGACGGGTTGTTCACCAAGGCGCGGGCAATGGCCACGCGCTGACGCTGACCGCCGGAGAGTTCATTTGGTTTGTGAGTCATACGGTGGCCGAGTTCGACAGATTCCAGCGCCTTCTTGGCCATCTCGATCCGTTTTCCCGAAGGCGTGCCGTTATAAATCAGCGGCAATTCGACATTGTGCAACGCCGTAGCGCGAGGCAATAAGTTAAAGGTTTGGAAAACAAAGCCGATTTCCTTGTTACGGATATAGGCGAGTTCGTCATCATCCATCTGAGAAACCAGTTTCCCATTCAGCCAGTATTCACCTTTGGTCGGGGTATCCAGGCACCCGATCATGTTCATCAAGGTTGATTTGCCTGAACCCGATGGCCCAATAATGGCGACATATTCTCCTTGCCGAATATCAAATGACACCCCGCGCAACGCATGAATCTCTTCATCACCCATCACATACGTTTTCCATAAATCATTTGTCTTGATCATTACATCGCGCGTTTGAGGGTTAGGGGCTTGCGTTTGAATCACGGGCTTGACCTCAGGTTGAATCATTGTTGCTACCATTGGCATAGAGTTCTTCTTCTCCTGCTTGGGGAATCGAAAGCCGGTAGAGAAGGTGACGTGACCATTCTTTACCGGCTTGGGACGTTATCCTACTTTGTTTCTTTATCAGCGGCGGTTTTTTTGTTCTTGTCTTCGCGCTTGATCGCTTGGTCAGGTTTCAACGTGCGAAGCTGTCGATAAGGACCAGTGACAATTTCTTGACCTGCGCTCAGGCCGCTTTTGATTTCGATGTCATTCTCGCCGGTGATGCCAGTTTCAACTGCCTTGAAGACAGTTTTATTGTTTTCAACAGCGAAAACGCCTTTCACAGGTTTCTTGTCTTTGGGATTCTGGCTTTGGTTTGCCACAGGTGCGCCTGAAGGTTTGATTTGTTCCGGGTCGCGTTCAACCAGTGCTTGTAATGGAACCGCGACGATATTTTCCCGGCGATCCGTAGTGATAACCGCTGTTGCAGACATTCCCGGACGCAAACGATCTCGAGCCTCTTCAGTGAGGTTGCCAAGACGAACGACAACTTTGAAATCTTTGGCTTCCTGTGAACCGCTGGTCGCCGTTTGAGCGATGCTTTGACCGCTACGGGTCAGCGCGGTTTGAGCGATTTCAACCACCTCACCTTCGATTTCACGCTCGCCCAGCGCATCAACTTTTACCTTGGCTTTTTGTCCGTGCTTCACGTTGGTGATGTCAGTTTCATCAACTTTGACATCAACGTTAATGGTGGACATATCCGCAATCAGCATTAAACCGGTTGAAGAAAAGCTGGAAACGGCGAATGTGCCAACTTGAATAATTGGGCCGCCAACAACTCCGTCAATTGTGGCGTACTGGGTCGTCTTGCTTAATTGATCAGATTGCTGCGCCAGACTGGCTCGCTGCTGAGCGACGCGGGCATTCGCGGCTTCAAGCGAGGCTTTGGATTGTCTGACACGAATTTCGGCATCAGTGATTTGAACTTGAGATTGGTCTACGCGTGCCTTGGCGGCATTAACCGCTGCGCTTGCCGAATCAAACCGCATCTTCGCTGTATCGTAATTCGAACGGGAAGCAATGCCAGATTCGAGCAAATCGGTTTGGCGTTTCAGTTCGATCTGGGCATTATTTTTTTCGACCTGGGCTCGTTCCATGTCCGCCTGAGCAGTAACCAGAGCAGCGCGTGCCGAATTGATAGCATTTTCGGAAACATTGATCGCCGCAGTTTGGTTTTGGACATCCGCCTGCACCGATCTCAATGCGGCTTCCTGAACAGAAGTTGCGTTCGCCAACTGCGTGGGGTCAACGCGCAATAGCGGTTGGCCCTTTTTGACCAAGTCGCCTTCTTTAACAAAGACATCGGTAACACGCCCGGCAACTTCAGCAGTGAGGTTGATGAACTGAACCGGACGCACTTCGCCATTTGCAGTGACTTTTGATTCCAGAACGGCCCGCGTTTCAACTTTTGCTACTTGGACTTCCGGCGCATCTCCTCGCCTTCCGAAAACAGTGACCCCAATGATCACCCCAATAACTAAAAGAACTCCCACTCCAATAAGGATTTTTTTGTTTCTAGAGACTGCCATGAGTCTAGACCCCTCCAAAGGTTAATGATTCGTGTCTGCTCTTTGGTGATAAAGCTTTGACGCCAAATTTTTTGTTGTGTGTAATCCTTCGACAGTCAACCAGTACGAAGGACCATTGAGCTGTGTTTCAACAGAGTGACAAATTGTTAAAGCGCATTGTAAAGACCTGACGGGTTTTCAGACAAGCGCACATGGAAACAAATCTGATGTATAAACGTCTTCAGGCCTAAAAACCTAAAACGAAGCTGAATGCGAGTCATAAACAGCCGCTTCGCGAAAAGCAAACCTGAAATTTAATTTTCATCGGCTGGAATCGAAGGATAAATCGGTTGAACGACTATAAGTTGGCGTGTATACTCCGCCTGCTTGAAATTCTTAAGCGTGGTTTATGCCTCACCATTTCACAATGGGTACCGCGCCTAGCATCCTGATAAAGCTCAATATTGATATTCACTGG
>CAYLJQ010000704.1:0-3900 GCA_964383955.1 uncultured Heliomicrobium sp.
ATGGATCCCTGAAATGGGGAAATATTTTTTCCGTTCTTTCTTCGTTCATTCAAAGATTGGCTTATGAAGTTTTTCCATTTTTCACTTAATCAAGTTCGTTCGGCGCGCCTTGCCATGCTGGCGCTGATGACAGTGTTTTTTGTTGGCGGTTATTGGCTGCAACCGTCCGCTGGCCAAACCCGCCCAATGCCGGAAGGTCCTGGCCAGGTGGAAACGCGGAAATTTTGCACGCAATGTCACGACCTGGATAAATCGCTTTCGTTGAAACAAGACCGCGCAGGCTGGCGCATTACTGTGGATAAAATGGTCGCTTTTGGTATGAAGGCCAAAGACGAAGAAATCACCACGGTCATTGATTACTTGTCGCGGAGTTACCCGGCGGATGATGTTCCGCGCCTGAAGGTCAACGAAGCCGACGCGATTGATTTTGAAAGCATTCTGGCGATCAAACGTTCGCAAGCCTCCGCGATCATTCAGTACCGCGAAAAGAACGGCAAATTCAAAACCATCGAAGATTTGAAAAAAGTCCCCGGCATTGACCCGGCCAAGATCGAAGCCAAAAAAGACCGGTTGATTTTTTAGGCTGATCACCATAATCACAGGAAGCGGCTATGACAATGCAGGCAAAGGGAAATTTTGAGGTAAAACTGTCGCCGCAAGACGATACGGCGATTGAGTCTCCGCTGGGCAGAATGACAATAGACAAACAATTTCATGGCGATTTGGAAGCCTCCAGCAAAGGCCAGATGCTGTCAGCAATGACGGCGGTGCAAGGTTCTGGCGTTTACGTCGCCATTGAAAAAGTCACCGGCACCTTGCAGGGGCACAAAGGCAGTTTCCTATTGCATCACACCGGCGTGATGGCTCGCGGCGTCCCCCAACTGAGCGTAACGGTTGTCCCTGATTCCGGCACAGAAGAACTGGAAGGGTTGTCGGGCAAAATGGCCATCATCATTGCTGACGGCAAGCACTCTTACGAGTTTGAATACACAATTAACAAGACTTCCTGAACAGCCACACAAAATCTATGAAAGCTTTTTCTCTTAAACTTGTGCTTGGATTGTTGGCTGTTGCCTGTGTGCTTGGCGCGCAGAAAGCGCCCGATTGCGCGACTTCGATTGCTGCGCTGGAACAGCGCGTGGAGGCGCAACGCCACCTGCTCTGGGATTGGGCCGGGCTGATCCGTTACGGCAGCGAAAATACGGAAGTGCCAAAGCCCAAAGTGAACGAAGATCGCGTGGTCTTTTTGGGTGACGAAATCCTGGAAAGCTGGGGACAAGGCGCAACGCCTTTTTTTCCCGGCAAGCCGTACATGAATCGCGGCATCAAAGGGCAAACGACGCCGCAAATGCTGGTTCGCTTTCGACAGGACGTCATCAAGCTGCAACCCAAGGTGGTCGTTTTGATGGCAGGAACCAACGACGTGGCCAGCATTGACAGCCCGATCACACAGCAAATGACCGCCGAAAACGTGACTTCCATGGTCGAACTGGCCAAAGCGAATAACATTCGCGTGGTGTTGGCTTCGATCACACCGATTTGCGACTGTTACACCAAACGATCCGCGCTTAGGCCATTCGGCAAAATCATCGGCGTCAACAACTGGTTAAAAGATTATGCCGCCGAAAGCGGCTCGGTTTATCTGGATTACTATTCCGCACTTGGACAAGGGCGCAACCTGAAAAAAGAATTCACCAGCGACGGCGTGTTGTTGAACGATGCGGCGTATGCCGTTATGGCTCCACTCGCTGAAGCGGCAATCGCCCAGGCATTGGGCAAAAAATAGTTTTCAAACCTTAACCTCTTCCCACGAAGTCACACAAAGAAACACGAATTTTGCTTAGCCTTCGTGATTCTTCGTGCAGCTTCGTGGGCGAAACTCCTGGGAGTAAATTCAATGAGCACTGAAACGAAGAATCAATTTCCAAAACTCCACAACGCAACCTGGCCGGGCTTGGTCGGAAAAGGCGGCCCGGATGCCGAACCGATCATCGAATTTGAAAAGATGCTGGATATGACTGCCGCCGCTGAAGTAAACGGCCAGAAATTCGATGGCGTAGACATTTTCCTTTCCCTGCCGCACACAGACATTGATTCGACTGACGACCAATTGAAAGAGCTTGCCGATCAAGTCGCCTCGCGCGGGTTGGTCATCGGCTCGCTGGTTGCTCCCGTTTGGGGACCAACCGGCGGAGGTTCGGCGATGGGTTCGGAAGAAGAACGTAATGCCTTTCTGACGCAAGTCCGCAAATCCTGCGAAGTCGCGCAGAAGCTGAACAAGCTCGGCATTCGCAAATACGGCGTCGTGCGCGTGGATTCTTCCTGCTCGCCCAGCGATTGGTCGGCTGATCCGGCAGGCAACACCAAAAAAATCGCTGACACTTTCCGCGAAGCTTGCAACATCGCCGAAAGCTTCGGCGAACGCCTGGCTGCCGAAGGCGAAATCTGCTGGGGCGGCATGCACAGTTGGAAATACCTGCAAGAACTGCTGGAACAGGTTGATCGCCCACAAACGCTCGGCATTCAAGCTGACATGGCGCACACAATGCTCTTCACAATTGGCTACAACGCGCCCGAACACCGCTTGCTGCCGGACAATTACGACTGGGCAGACAAGGAAGTGCTCTACGAAGCTCTGGGGAAAATGACCAGCGTGTTGCGTCCGTGGGTAAAAGACTTCCACGTTGCGCAAAACGACGCGACGGTCAAAGGCTCCGGCTCGCACGACAAAACTGGCCGCCATTGCCTGCCGAATGACCCCAACGGAAAAATGGACATCGTCCGCGCCGCCGGCTTGTGGCTTCGCGATGAAAAAGGCGAACCAACGCACAGCACGCAACACATCAACTGGGACGGCTGCATGTTCTCGAACGAAACGATGACCGATCCGCAAACCTGGAACAGCATTCTGGCGACAATGATTGCGGTGCGGGATGCTCACGGGTGGAATTAAATTGAGGCTTGCCTCTTCGCCGCGTAGCGGCGGCTGAATTTAGCCGTGGGTTTTCAACCCACGGCTAGGCAAGTAAATGAATTCCGCGTCGCGTAGCGACGCCTGAATAAATCTGGTGAGGTAAAAATGGCCAACACCTATACCGCCTTGTTCTATCACATCGTATTCAGCACAAAGAATCGCGCTCCGGTCATCAAACCCGATGTTGAAGCGCGCATTTGGGAATACATCGGCGGAGTAGCTCGTCATCACAAAATGACGGCCATTCAAATCGGCGGCATCGAAGATCATTTACACGCTCTGGTAATCGCTCCGGCGACGTTGTCGCCATCGGAAATTGCCAAGTACCTGAAAGGTGATTCTTCCAGTTGGGTTCACGAAGAGTTCCCCGGTTTGCAGGATTTCGGTTGGCAAGATGGTTACGGGGCCTTCACCGTCAGCAAGGCGAATGTGCCGAGTGTTGTCGGTTACATTCAGAATCAACGGGCGCATCATCAAACAAAGACCTTTCAGGAAGAATATCTTGAGTTTTTGAACAAGGCGGGCGTGGATTATGACGAGCGGTATTTGTGGGGTTGATTCAGGCGTCGCTGACGCGACGCGGATGTGATTCGACGCTTTCCGTGGGTTGAAAACCCACGGCTAAATTCAGCCGCCGCTAACGCGGCGAAGACAACCCGATAATTCAGGAGCAAATACACAAGAATGCCAGATTGTTTTATCAGCCATTCTACAAAGGATCAGCCGCTGACCAACTTTGTTCATTCCGAATTAACTGGTCATGGCCTTGATGTGTTTCTCGCATCTGTCTCACTTGGTCCTGGGGAACGATGGTCAGAAACAATTCTGACAAATTTGAAAACCAGTTCTTGGGTGATATTTCTTGCAAGCAAAGCTGCCTGCCAATCAGCATATGTGCAGCAAGAGTTTGGAATAGCTCTTGGTCT